>NZ_JAWYAJ010000082.1:6750-27419 GCF_034124845.1 Robinsoniella sp. | reverse complement strand
GGGATGATCATATTATTCTCACGAAATGGAATACCCTTCATCCAAAGAAAACGCTGCATCACGGGCTTTCCTGTTATCTTCTGGATAAAGGGATTAAGGTCAGCAAATTCTATGACCACGAAAGCCGGCTGATCAGCTGGTACTGCGACATTATCACCTACGACTATGAAGAATCCACCGATACTTATATATTTACGGATCTTCTGGCTGACGTCATCGTCTATCCGGACGGGAAGCTCAAGGTTATTGATCTGGATGAACTTGCCGATGCCATGGAACAAGCACTAATTACACCTGCAGAGATGTTAAAAGCGCTAAGGCAGCTGGATACACTGCTCCACGTAATCTACCGCGGGGATTTCCAGAAATATCAGAACTACATTGATGATGCCGAAAAGAAAGACATATAGCACAACGTACCATATATAAATAAAGAGTAATGTTCTAAGAGCGTGTTTGAAAATTGCTTTTTGACAGCTGTACATCCCAGTTTGTGGGAAGTTTGTCCCAAATGAAGAGTTCATAGCGGGTTATGTAATCTGAATTCGGTGCAAATATGCCGCAAAGTGGGCGTGCAGATGTCAGGAATAACTTTTCAAACACGCTCTTCCCCCTTCTTCAGCAAATTCCAAATTTTACATAATAATGCTGGTATTTTACAATGATCTTTGATATGATAATACCCTGTCGCTAAAAATAAGAACGCGATTCTCTATGTCATGAGGAGCTACGAAATACATTATATAACAAGAGGAGGTTAGACGATGGATCAGGAACAGCAGCATTTACAGGAATGCACCGGGATTATCAAAGAAAATATCGCATTTTATGAGAAGCAGGTGCAAAACAGCCGCCGGAAAACCGATGAATTATATATTGCTATTCAACAGGGAGACACGGAGCTTTATGACCAGTTGATTGTAAGCCAGGATATGACCACTCACGCAACAAATGCCCTGCGGAAGAACCGGGCAGCACTGGAAAAACCTTATTTTGGACGCGTGGATTATGAGGAAATTGAATTTGCAAAACCGGAAAGCATCTATATTGGTAAAAACGGTATCAGCCGCAACAAAACAGAGATTATCATTGTGGATTGGCGTGCTCCTATATCCAGCGTCTACTACGAAAATACATTAGGACGTGGAAAATACCATGTGCCGGAAGTCGGTGATATCGAAATCGATCTTAAGTTAAAGAGAACCTTTGATATCGTCCAGGGTAAATTGACGGGCTTTTATGACAGCGATGTGGCATCCAATGATGAGCTTTTAGTCAAATATCTTGCCAAAAATAAAGATGTTGTACTGGGTGATATTATATCCACCATTCAAAAAGAACAAAATGAGATCATCCGGGATACTCCATTTACGGATATCATTGTCCAGGGAGTTGCCGGAAGCGGGAAAACTACGGTTGCCATGCATCGGATCTCCTATATTTTATATAACTATGCACACCGGTTTTCCCCGGAGGAATTCTGCATTATCGGAAGTAATGACATGCTTTTAAGCTATATTACAAGCGGCCTGCCTGAACTGGATGTATCCGGTATCGGACAGAAGCGTATGGACCTTTTCCTGGTTTATCTGCTGGATAAAGACTGGAAGAAAAAATTCAAATATATCCAAATGAAGCCACAATCCGCATTTAAAAGTAAACTGGATTTTATCTACCGTCTGGGAGATTATCTGAAAAAAATTGAATATCAGTCCATCCCCTGCAAAAGCATTAAGGATCCGGTGCTTGGAGTAATCCTCTCTGCTGACAGTATCCGCTCAGCACTCAGTCTCAGCCGTGGTTTGTCCCTGAAACAAAAACTGGCTCAGCTGAATGAACGGCTTAAGAACAGAATCCGCCTTCTGACTGATGGTTCTAAAAAAGATTACCGTCCAAAGAAACTGTCCCAGTACCGCAATTATTTCAAATGGGAAGCCGGGGCAAAAACGCCTCTGACAATTTATATCAATTTTTTACTGGCTTACGAAGCCGATCATAATTCCCTGGATGTGGACTGCACCCTGGCGGATATTCAAAAGGAGTCCTTCGATATCTACGATCTTGCAGCTATGGTATTTATACGAAAACGGATGACAGAGGCAAAAGCATCGGATGAATTCGGGCAGATTATCATAGATGAAGCCCAGGACTTTGGACCTATGATTTACTATGTTTTAAGAAATGCACTGCCGGATTGTTACTTTACCATTATGGGAGATGTTTCCCAGAATATCAATTATACTACCGGAATGAACAGCTGGGATGAACTATGCAATGAAGTGTTTGATCCGGAAAAAGAACATTTCCGGATTCTGGCAAAGAGTTACCGAAATACAATTGAAATCTCCGAATATGCCGGAAAAGTTTTAGATAAGGCATCTTCCGGCGCCTATAAGATACAGCCCGTAATCCGTCACGGGTCACCCGTTCAGCTATATCAATGTTCACCGGAAGAAATGGCGGGACAGGCTGTTGCGGCAATTAAAGGCATCCAGGAGCGGGGATTTGACACCACCGCAGTCATCTGCCGTACCCAGGAAGAAGCACAGGCTGTGGAACAGCTTTTAGCAGAGCAGATTGCCGTTGAAAACGGAACTGAGATGAACTTCCAGAAGGGCGTCATGGTACTTCCCATTGCACTTACCAAAGGTCTGGAGTTTGACACGGTTTTACTTTGGAATCCCGATACGGAGAGTTACCAGGAAAATGAGGGTGATGCTAAGCTTCTGTATGTGGCGATTACACGCGCCCTTCATGAGCTGCATATCCTCTGGCATGGTGATTTGTCCGGTTTGTTTAACTAGCGCCGGGCGGCACTGGTGTAGTAATCAGTTGAGTACCAGCGTTTTACATGGCACGCAATGCGTCCGCTTTCATCTAAAATATCCGCATGCCCCGGTGTCTTTAGAATCCACCGGCTGCATGCGGATATTTATTTTAAAATACTTTTAAATACTTAAATTCCAGTTTTTCTGCTCCGGAAAGTTTTTGATACACAATTTTACAAACCTTTTCATATACTTTCCTGACAAATCCGGTGTCTTCAGAACTGATCACAACGTCCCCATAATTGGCCTGCATTACAAGATCCATAGCTCTCGCAAATTCATTTGGGTCTATTCCATCAAATCGCTGCACCACTTCCTTTACAAATCCCGGCTCTGTACCATCTAATTTCTTAGGCAGTCCGCCAAGCACCATTACTTCATACATCGATGCAAAGATACCGCTCACATCTTCTGCTGCCCGTCTCTTTAGAATCAGGATTCTGCGTAACATGATAATGGCAATGATCAGAGCCGCTGCAGCAGCAGCCAATATAATCATCAATGAGATCCTTCCAGCCATACTGTCCTGGAAAAAGTGATTGTTATCCGCCGTCTCTGTTTGCGCCTCCGTTTTCAGTTCCTGCCTGCCTTCCGTCTGGACCTGTTTCTTCTGTTCGCTCTGGGCTTCCGTCCTGGCAGTCTCTGACTGTTCTTCATTATTCCGGTTTACGGCACCCGTATAGCCCGGAGTTGCCTCTACCGGCATCCAGCCCTGCCCGTCTACGTAGATCTCCGCCCATGCATGAGCCTTTTCATCCTTGATATGTGCTTCGTATTCCCCGTCTGCATTTATGGTGAACTCAGAAGCAGGAGCGATATATCCCGCTGCATACCTTGCCGGAATTCCATACATGCGGAACATCAGTACCGCGGTTGTTGCGAAATGGACACAGTATCCTTCTTTGCGTTCAAATAAAAAATACTCTGCGAAGTCTTTATTGGCAGGGCATGCACCCGGCTGAAGGTTATATTTTGCATTTCCGGTCAGAGTCGTAACAATAAAATCCTTAATATCATTCAGATCCGTCATGGGATGCGATTCACATAGTGCAGCCAGATTGGTCAGCCGCTCCGCCGGATAAGACAGATATTTTCCATATACATAGTCCCGGTAGTTTCCGGACAATGGGCTGAAATCGTATAAACTGGCATAACCATTTGCATTTATCAGCTGTTCATAGCTTCCTCTTTCATAAAAGGAATAGGCTGTTTCACTTTTGGCGCCAGATTCCTGTCTGGAAATATAGGGTGCATATTCCTCTTCCGAGGATGCGCCTGTTTTTTTAACCAAAATCGTCTGTTTTAAATATTCACTGGCTTCTTCCTCCAGCAAGGATGCCAGCTGAAAAGGCTGTTCGAAATACTCACGCCGTACCTCTTGCGCCGTTCCCATCTGTGCATCTGCAAAAAAAGAAAGATCATCATCCTCTGACCATCGGCTTCCTGTATACTCATCCCCAGTATATCCCTTTAAGTAAATTGTCTCTCCTGGTTCCCCATATAAGGTTAACTTCAAAGCTTCTTCTCCGGTAAAATAGACGTTTCCGCCTAATTGCCCGCTGTCTATCTGCCCGGCTCCCGACATACTGATGCGAAGTTTGGGAAACATATTCCTTACAGTCTCTACCAGTGAATTATTCTGAACAAATACCCTGGCTTCTTTCACCTGCACATTTAGTTTCTCCATCTGGGGGTTCAGCACCAGATACGAAATCCCAAAGAGCGCCACCGCTGCCACGCCCATAAATAAAGCGCTGTAGCCCACCACGCCATTCCGGTAATACTTTGGCACCATTACCTTATTTTTTCGAAGGGAAAACTCTCCTTTCCCCATGGTAAATGCACCTACATAGCAAAACAGGATCAGGCACAGGGACCAGAAGGAAGGAACCAGCCCCACCATCATAGCACCGGCAGTAGGAAGGATCGTTCCCATCAGAACCAGCATACGGCTTTTTACTGCCACCAGCCCCAAAAACAGCGTCACTCCAAATAAAATCATGATCAGCAGCAGAATTTCGGTTGTATCATTTCCAAGAAGGGGATTCGTCGTATAGGGATCCAGTTCCATGACAAAATACCTGTTTGCCGCTTCCCGGATTGCATTCATCACGATCAGAGACTGGTTCTTCAGTTCCTCTGCATGCCAATATGCCCAGGCACAGGTGCCGATCAGGGATATGGGGATTAACATCCTCATGTATTTTCCCGTAAAGTAAAATAACCAGAGAAGCAGTCCCATCACGAGAATTCCCCAGAACAGTATATTCTCTCCAAACTCTACCCGAAATGAAGTTATAAAAGAATAAAACGTCCCGTACAAGCCAGCCTGAAAGAATAAAAACAGCACAATAAAACTAAGCCCATGTACTTTCGTCCTGGGAGCAATCACCGTCACCTTTTCGGCCTTTAAATTAATTCCTGTCTTTTTATCTGCTCTACTCATAGTTTATTATTTTCCATCCATTTGATCCGTAATCATAGTTCCTGATATGTGTCTGCAGCATCCAAGAAGCATTTCTATACCTGAAGGAAATAACCCTCCAGCTGGGACTTCATATCATCTTTCACAAATTGCGCACGAGCCTCTCCATTCATCATTAACTCCAGGTTCCCATCCAGCATCATGACCGTACTGAAATTTCCTCCCGGATATTCGGCTCTGTACCCAGCCTCCATATCATAAGATTCCATATAAAACACTGCTGTCAGCAGTTCTTCCATCATCTCGTAAAAAGATTCCTCATCCACAACCTGTTTTCTCACAAGCTCATTGTGGGCTTTATCATACCAGGACACATAGTGGGGACATTCTTCTCTTGCAAGGGCATTAGAAAAGGAAACGGCAGTTTCCAAAAATGCATTCATCTGGTCCAGCATCCGTCCCTGGCTGCTCGCCCAATAAAAATCCAGCAGGAACAGAATTTTACACCCCTTGGGCATACTGAATTCCTTCGTCATCAATTCATCTGTCCGGGCACTTAATTTCCAGTGTACCCGCTGCAGCGTATCTCCGTTTCTGAATTCCCGCACCTGGTAGATCTCTGACGGGTCATCTCCACTTCTGTGAGTCTCATACTCTTCTCCCTCAACAGGGAACCGCCTTGTGCGTTCACTGATCTCCGCTTCTATATGATACACTTCAGGAAGTATGTTCACCTGAATCTTTTCCTGCATTTTTCTTTTTCTGGAAAAGAGCATCAGATAGTCATAGACTTTGATCCGCTCCAGCATAACCTGAACCCGTCCGCAATACCTGGAACTGATACTGCACTGTATCCGCACCTCGCTGGATCCCTGTACCGCACCTTTTACCGTTTCTTTTTCTCCGTTTTCGGAAAATCCGTTGCTGACAACCAGCTTCATTACCAGATGATTTACCGGCATCCAGCATTTATTCTTAACATAGATCTCCACCGGAATCATTTCATCCCTGGATGCCACCGGTCCCTTCACTTCCAGGCGTATGCTGATTCCGTATGCCAGCATCCATGACATCAGATACATAGCAGCAGCAAACAGCACCTCAAAAAGCACCAGGATCATCAGAAATTCCCCGTCATACATAATACCGAAGAAAACCGAAGCTGCCAGAACCAGAAGATAAATTATTTTATTTTTCATGCATTAACCCTACTTCCTCTTAGGTGTGGGCTTTGGTACCTTTTCCAGTATCTCATCCATTACCCCCTCCGTGGTAACGTGGTTCACTCTCGCCCTGGCATTTAATTTAATCCGGTGCATGCTCACATCCTTCAAAACCATGCATACATCATTTGGAGTCACATAATTTCTACCCTCCAGATAAGCGGCCGCCTTAGCCATACGGGTCACTGCTATAGTCCCTCTGGGGCTGACCCCCAGTTCCAGATAAGGATTTTCTCTGGTCGCCGCAATCAATTTTGCTATATACGTATAAATCACGTCGTGAATAAAGACCTGTTCCGTTTCCTTTTGCATCTGAACCAGTTCCTGCGCCTGAATGACAGGCACAATGTTTTCAATCGGATTACCTGACCCCCTGTCTTTCAAAATCGCAATTTCATTTTCCACGTCCGGATAACCCATGGTCATACAGACCATAAACCGATCCAGCTGTGACTCCGGCAGCATCTGCGTTCCGGCTGATCCAATGGGATTTTGGGTAGCAATAACGATAAAAGGCTTTGGTACCTCCCTGGTCACACCCTCTACGGTGACATTTCCTTCTTCCATAACCTCCAGAAGTGCAGACTGTGTCTTTGGAGAAGTACGGTTAATTTCATCTGCAAGAAACAGGTTGCACATAATAGCACCCGGCTGAAAAGAAAACTGGTTTAATTCCTTTTGATAAATAGAAAATCCTGTGATATCTGCTGGCAATACATCCGGTGTAAACTGTACCCTGTGCCAAAGCAGATCCATCGCTCTGGAAAACGCCAAAGCCATAGTAGTCTTACCCACACCCGGAATATCCTCCAGCAGTACATGCCCGCCTGCCAGCATTGCCATCATAACTTTCTCTACGCAGGCATCCTTACCTACCACTGCTTTTTTTACTTCTTCTATAATCTGTCTTACTTTTTGTACATATATAGACATACTTTCCTCCTATGCCGCATTCCAAATTTTTTACCTTGTATTTTAATTATTGAGACAATATTCCATTATTTATTCCCGCGAGCAACGAGCCAAACGGACACGCTGGCGCGTTCATTTGGCGACTGCCGCGAGGGTTGCTGAACGTTCAGTGGCCGTTCGTTTAGCAACGACCGGATCGGAAGCGAAGAACAAAAACCCCGCTGCTCGCAGCGTTACAAATTTGATGCCCCGTTACTTGCCAGCGGGATTTTTGACTTAATCGTTCTTACAGCCGGCTCTGAGCGCATTTAAATTGCTTTCTGCCATCTGTGCGTTTCAGTAAACTTTTCTCTCTACTATACTATCATAGAAGAAATATGAAAACCATATATTATTGTTTAAAATAACCTTAATTGTCTGGTTTATGCAACAGTTCCCTTCCCCGGAACGTATCCGGTACTGCTTATGCGTAAAAACAGCGTCCCTCTCCAGGACGCTGTTTCTAAAGTTCAATCTCAATCTTTCTATTCGTATGCTGATACTGCCGATATTCTACACCTGCGGCATCCATCATTCTCTTAGATGCAATAACCGCCGGTGTATCTGCATATTTATCACAGTCATAGATTACATGAGTGATGCCCGCCTGTATGATTGCCTTTGCACATTCATTACAGGGGAAAAGGGATACATATAGCTTGGCACCCTCCAGACTCCCGCCCCTGTAGTTAAGAATTGCATTTAACTCACTGTGGGTGGTATACACATACTTCGTGTCCAGCGCATCTCCTTCTCTGCACCAGGGGAATTCGTCATCCGAACATCCCATTGGAAAACCATTATATCCCATAGATAATATTTTATTATCATTGCTGACGATACAGGCTCCTACCTGTGTATTCGGATCTTTTGAGCGCATTCCCGAAAGTTTTGCAACCCCCATAAAATACTCATCCCAGGAAATATAATCAGTCCTTTTACCGCTCATTGTAAATCCCTCCAATATCTCTTATTTTGTACCAAAGATACGGTCTCCGGCATCTCCAAGGCCGGGTACAATATAACCATGGTCGTTCAAATGGTCATCCAGCGCACCGATATAGATATCCACATCCGGATGTTCCTTCTGCATGCGTTTTACACCTTCCGGTGCTGCGATGATACACATAAACCGTATATTTTTAACACCTTTTTCTTTCAACAGATTAATAGCTGCTGAAGAGGATCCGCCTGTTGCCAGCATCGGATCTACTACAAATACTTCTCTGTCCCAGGAATCTGCCGGTAATTTTGAATAATATTCTACAGGTTCCAGCGTATCCGGATCACGGTAAAGTCCGATATGTCCTACCTTTGCCGCTGGTATCATAGCCAGCATACCGTCTACCATTCCAAGTCCTGCCCTTAAAATAGGAACTACTGCCAGTTTCTTTCCCTGAAGTTCTTTCGCCGTCATCGGACAGATAGGGGTATCAATGTCAACATCTACTAACTTTAAATCCCTGGTTGCCTCATAGCACATCAGCATTGCTATTTCGCTGATCATCTGCCTGAAATCCTTTGATCCTACTTCTTTCCTGCGAATAATTCCAATCTTGTGCTGGATCAGTGGATGATCCATAACTGTCACCTTTGACATTGCCCTACCTCCTTACGCACATTAAGCGATGTACGTTTCTCTTTTTGTTATTTTTTATTTTTATCTTCTGCTTTATACAGTGAAATTACAATTACATTTTTTAAATTACTCTTCAATCAGAGAGATTCTGTTCTTATGTCTTTCTTCTTCGGAAAATGGTGTATCCAGGAACGTATCCACTATTTTAAGTGCCAATCCCGGCCCTACCACTCTGGCTCCCATCGCCAGGATATTGGCATCATTATGAAGCCTTGTTGCTTCTGCACTGAAGCAGTCTGAACAAAGTGCTGCACGAATTCCCTTGATCTTATTTGCCGCAATGGATATACCAATTCCGGTTCCGCAGATCAGAATTCCCCTGTCGCACTCACCGTTCACAACTGCATTGGAAACTGCCCTTGCATAAACCGGGTAATCCACAGCTGCTTCACTGTCACAGCCAAAATCCTTATATTCGATACCTCGTTTTTTTAAATGTTCCATGATTTCCAGCTTCAATGTGTATCCGCCATGGTCACAGCCTATTCCTAACATAACAATTCCTCCTCATTTAAGACTACTACTAATTTTGATATCAATTCTTTTAAATATTCAAAGCATTCCCCGTACTCCACCAGCGTTCCGCCAACCGGATTGGGAATGTCTCCTTTCGAGCCTGCATATTCAGTCAATAGATGTACATTATAAGCATTTTCATGTTCTTCAAAGATTTTATTCTTTTCCCATTCATCCATAGTCAGAATCAGCGTCCGCTTGTCAAAATCCTCCTGAACCAGCGGAGTTGCCGTATGATCTTTCATCGAGAGCCCGTTGCTTACCAGCACCGCCTCTGCTTTCTGATTCACCGGCTCCGGAAAAAGCACGATCAGTCCCTTAGATTCGATCAGTAGATCTTCCAGCAAAAATTTACTCTTCATAATCGCTTCTGCCATAGGACTTCGACATGTGTCGCTATTACTTACAAATATAAGCTTATCATAATGCTTCATATCGTTTTTGCTCCTTATACTTTGATGATCTGATGCCCTGCTGCTTTCATCAGACGGTTCATGATCGCCTGTCCCATCTTTGGTGTCTCAAAAGCCTCTGAGAAAATCTGCGTTACCTCAAGCTCATCGAATTCCCGCAAAATCCCATACAGATTCTGTGCAATAGAAAGTTCATCGTTCCTGGTTCCGATAGATTTAATCATACCGCCTGTATAAGCCCCGGCTGTTTCATCAGATGCAATAACCCCCGGACTTCCCCCACACTGTATTTCCTGCTGAATCAACTCATTGATTTTAGAAATGACGTTTTGTTCCTCACCTTCCAGAATGATCAGATTTGCTTTCGGTGCATAGTGCTTATACTTCATGCCCGGTGCCTTTGGATGAATAGACGCATCGTCTTTTAACAATGCCCGGTCTACCTGAACCGGTCCAATCACTTCCTCCAGCATCTCCCGGTTGATATATCCCGGTCTGAGTATCGTAGGTATCTCTTCACTCATATCCACGATGGTAGATTCAAGTCCAATTCCTACACTGCCGCCGTCAATAATCATATCAATCTTTCCCGAAAGGTCTTCTTCCACATGGCTTGCCTTCGTTGGACTGGGACGTCCTGAAGTATTCGCGCTGGGAGCCGCTATGTAGCCGCCGCCTGCCCTAATCAGAGCGCATGCCAATTCATGACGGGGCATACGCACCGCCACAGTATCTAATCCACCCGTTGTTCCATAAGGAACTATGTCATTTTTTTTGAAGATCATGGTAAGCGGTCCCGGCCAAAATGCTTTTGCAAGAGCCTCTGCCTTTTGGGGAACCTCTGCTGCTATGCCATACAGATCTGCCATTTCTGCAATATGTACAATCAGCGGATTATCGGATGGACGTCCTTTGGCTTCATAAATCCTGGCTGCCGCCCTTTCATCCAAAGCATTTGCCCCCAGTCCGTAAACCGTCTCTGTCGGAAATGCCACCAGACCGCCGTTCTTTAATATCTCCCCGGCTTTCCGGATACCTCCGTCATTCAATTGCTGATCCATCACTTCTATGATTGTATCCATAATCTGCCTCTTGAATCTGAAGTTGTTCAGATTTCTTCTTAAATTTAAAAATAACTATCGTCCATATTATACCATCAGTCACATAAAAGGGCAATGTTAAATGTTTCCCCTGAATTTTGAAATATTCGGGTGTATCATTGGCAAATAAAAAACTCCCGCTTAAGTGGCTGTTTCACCAGAAAGCAGAAGCTTTTATTATAACCTGAAATCTACGATATTCTATTTGGTAAATTATTCCTCGAGGCTTTTTAATATACCGCTACACACTGCCTGTGCCACTTTTTCCTGATAATCGTCTGTTACCAGCATGGAAGCCTCAGCCTGATTGCTCAGAAATCCGCATTCCACAATAACCGTGGGACTCTTTGTTTTTTTCAGCAGATAATAACTGTCATTAGCCTTGATCTCTCTGGGCCGATCCACCCCAAGTCCCTGATTCAGTGATTCCTGTATGTAACCCGCAATTTTCTGCCCGTCAGCAGACTGGGAGTAGTAAAAAACCTGTGGTCCATGTACAGACTCGGCAGTATAACTATTTTGATGGATACTAACCGTAAATCTGGGATTGGCTTTGTCAATGAGTTCACATCTTTTTCTCATATCCTGCTGTTTTTTATTGGAAGCTCCGGCATCATATAATCCATCCTGAGTCTCCCTGGTCATTACAACCGTAACACCTTGATCCGTCAGTATTTTCTGAAGCTTCTTGGCAATAGCCAGATTCAGGTCTTTCTCAAGCGCTTTATTAATTCCTACCTTACCCGGATCATCACCCCCGTGTCCAGCATCCAGTACTATTAATTTGTCCGTCCCCGCCTGACTCACCTGGGTTTTTCCACTTCCGGATTCTGCGGTGACTGCTATACTATTTGCCTGCCTGCTGTCCGCCACCAGGCTTCCACCCATACTGCCCAGGAAATAGGCACCTACCAGCACCATTATTCCCATTCCCAGTTCTATCATATTTTTTCTCATAAAAATATCCCTGTCTCATACACTTATTACCAGTATATGCGGCAGGGATATGCTACATTCTATGACTTCTCTATTTGTTTATAAAACTGCCCCATGGCTGAAGTACAGTTTACATTTATCATGAGTACCTCGCTTCTTCAAACTTATCCTAAGTACTATTTGCACTTATCCTAAGAATCGCTTTCATTTATCCTGAGTATCCTGAGTACCGCTTTCACTTATCACGCTTCTTATTAACTTACATATTTCAAAATGACGTCCCAGATGCTCGATCTCTCAAAACCAAGCTTCCAGGCGGCGATTCCACCCAGATTGTATTCCTTAACTAATTTGGCCTTTTCCTCAATGGACTTTTCATTCTCCAGCCAGATCTTGTAGTTATTGCCGTCACCGCCGGTAAACTCAGCATAGTCCTGCATAGTCCCTTCGTCCCAGGCAGCCTCTACTCCATTATTTGCAAGAGTCTCGTCTGCCTGATCCATACCAATTGCTTCGCTGGACAGCTCCGTAGAACCGTTCTTATTGGTTGTCGTTTTCCACAATCTGGTATAGAAAGGCACACCGTTAATTACCTTCTCTGCAGGCACTTCGGCAATGGTATCTGTAATTCCAGCCTTCACAAATGGCATGGATGCCACAGAGCCGGCCTCTTCGGAGCCCACGTAGTGCTCGTCATAGCCCATGATAATCACATAGTCAGCTACAATTCCCTGCTCTTTTCGATTATAATGAGCAGTAAAAGGCTTCGGAACTGGGTTATCTATGGATAAAACGATTCCATTCTTACGGCATTTTACCGATAATTCACGGATAAACTGAATATAGCCATCTGCAGCATCCTCCGGAATTGACTCAAAATCCACGTTAATCCCCTCAAATCCATTTTGAATTGCGGATGCAATCAGCTGATTGGTAATCTTCTCTCTGGACGCGGTAGAACTTAGTACCTTCGTAGTATCCACCTGTTCATTGAAGTTGTCAATCAATGCCCAAACCTCCAGATCATTTACCTGTGCAGTCTTTACATAATCCGCATCAGCCAGACTGGTGATGTTTCCGTCATTGTCAGCAATCGAAAACCAAGTTGGTGAAATAACATTTACCCCCTTCAGCCCTGCAATATCCGCCGCAAGTGCTGCATTAGAGTCTTCGTTCGTCACCTGATGCCAGACCAGATTAATCTTATGGTCCCTGACAATATTCGTATATACTGGTTCTTCAAAATCTCTGCTTGTCTCTTCTTCACGTGAATTTGTCAGACGCTTATTTTGTACATATCCAATATATCCGTCTTTTGTCATCACCTTTGTCCAGTCATCCATTACCTCAATGACTGTTACTTGATCATTTTTCTTTACATCTGTCAGGATCGGACTTTTTATTCCGCCCTGATAACGGACACTTTCTGACTTTTTCAGATCTGCATAAGTAACCTTACCCCATTTATATGTAATCATCATGCGGTTTGGTTCTTTTTCAAGCTTGTAATCCATATTCGTGTACTTCTGCACAAAATCTGCTGCCAGGTATACCTTATCCCCATCTACCTTTACAATCTCATAGTTTTCGCTCTGCTTATTTGCAGAAACCGTATACTCTTTTTTTCCAGCCGGTATCGTTATGATATCCGTAGGAGTCGTGTAGACACAGATATTGGCACTCGCATCCCAGTAGAAACGGCTGTTTAAATAATTCTTTACCGCTTCATAATCGATATACGCAATATCACCAGATAAAAATCCCTTATATTCAACCACCTGATCCTGCAGGATCAGTGCCATTTCATTCTCATTTGTAATTCCATAATATTCTTCCACGCTCATCCTTTCGTTTGTAGGCGTGTACTTTTCTACAACCTTTGTAGCTATACCAATTAAAGCAACGATCGCAATCATCACAACTGCGGCAATAACCGGTACAATTTTTTTCTTCATTCATTGCACCTCCTGTTTATATTTATCTCTCCACCTGTCTAGTATAACACATTTTTACGATTCGTCATTACATAATTCGACATTTTTTAAACAATTACTGCCAATTGATTGCAAAGGGGGCCTTGTATTCAACAGCATTATATTTTATCGAACCCAATACCATAAATTTCATTACGGTCATTACTGTAATAATCTCTCATATAATTATTTTCTTCTCTCGCTGTGCATGCTCTTGCGATGCTTTCGGGATCACTGGGCTTTCCGTCCAGCCACAGAGAAACCCCTGCTTCATCGTACCTCTCTAATTCCTGATACAGCAGAGCATTAAGCGGTTCATTCTTTTTACGCTTTTTATTTTTTTCTGGTTTCATCCTCATCACTCACTTCCTAGACATCTGTACGCATCTGAAATTTCCTTAGGTGCTTATGTGATATATTATTCTCAAATGCGCAGGCCTTTTACAGCTTTCGTCTTTATAATAATCAGTAACATCTAAGAGAAAACAGGGACATAAATCCAGAGTTTATAAAATCATCTTAACAGGTGAATTCAATTGAACTTATTTGGAAAAATGCAATGAATTAATTGCTCGAAATCTGCGAAGAATATCGCTGATCAGATATATCGAAATATAGAATCTAAAAGAATAAAATTATGTCCGGGCTCCTCCCCTCCTTTTTATCTCTTTTTATGTCCTATATCTTCTCTTAACGTTTATTATATATAATAAGTTATAAAAAATCAAGTAATTTTTTGAAAAAATATTAAATCTAATATATTGACTTCTATACAAAGATTGTTTATACTATGGGTTACTCAGTAATGATACGATTTACCCCGGTTTTCTGGTATTGTATGTCCTTCGGGCATGAATGATTTTGTATAAAAAAGAATAAATAAACCAGTGATTTACTTTACATATTTGTATGTAACAGTATATAATATAAATATAAGAAGACATTAAGTTTTACAAGCGCTTCGCACTTGCGGCTGCTTAACCGGCCTGTAAGAATAACCCGATGTGTTCGTATCATATTTGGATAGGATGTGATTATATGAAGATAGAAAAAATCAACGACAATCAGATACGCTGTACGCTGACAAAAGAAGATCTTATTGATCGCGAATTAAAATTAAGCGAACTTGCCTATGGTACAGATAAAGCAAAATCTCTGTTTCGTGATATGATGCAGCAGGCTGCCTATGAGTTTGGATTTGAGGCAAATGACATTCCTCTGATGATAGAGGCAATCCCGGTTTCCCAGGATTCCATTATTCTCATTATTACCAAAGTAGAAGATCCGGAAGAACTGGATACAAGATTCGCAAAATTTGCACCCACAGACGGCAGCGAGACAGCAGATGCAGCTTCACCTGTTTCTCCCTCAAAATTGGAAGGTGCCGATGATATTTTAAGTTTATTTAAGAAAATTCAGGAAGCAAAAAAATCCTTGAATGAAAAAACGCCTGCTGCCAGCACCAAGAAGAAGTCCAAAAAGCAGGAACCCGTATTGGAAGTTCCATACAACCTGACAAAATTATACAAATTCCCTCAACTCGATTCCGTAATTCGGGTTGCCGGAGTTTTAAACGGCAGCTATGATGGATACAATTCACTGTACAAAGATGATCATTCCAAAACTTATCACCTGATCATCAGCAAATCCGATCATACCCCGGAAGAATTCAATAAAATTTGTAATATTCTTTCAGAATATGGTATGAGCAGTAAATATTCTGCAGCAACTGAAGCATTTTATACCGAACACATGGAACAGCTGATTGCAGAAGACGCTTTACAGAAACTGGCATTGCTGTAGGATAGCAGAACTGGTATAAGACAGTTATTGAGCACTCTGATTTACTCTGTAACTATCAAAAGCCGCATCAACCGATGCGGCTTTTTTATGATAAAATCTATTTACTTACACTGTCCAGATATGCATTCAATCTAGCTACTAATACATCTGGTTCAATTCCATGAACCATAGCTGCTTCTTCTAAAGATTCAGCCTGTGAAGACGGGCATCCAACACAATGCATTCCACCTTCCATCAGCACAACAGGCATTTGTGGATCTAATCCAATGATTTCGCCAATCAGCATGTCCTTTGTTACTTTTGCCATGTCTATTACCTCCTTCGTCATTTCAGATGCCCCTTATTATAATACTTTTCTTTTTATTATGCAAGGAGGAATATTGATGATAAATTGCAAATTTCAACTATTTATCCAAAAAGCTCCCGCACTTTCTTTATAACATAGAGATACATTGAGACACACTGCCTGTATTTCCTGAACTTAGCATAACTCAAATCAAAAACTTATTAGTTTTAATCATATCGCTTTTATAGGTAGAACAAGAAATTGTGTTCATAGTTTATTCATTTATCATTCAAAAAACCTTTACTTAACTAACATTCTTTCTTCATTTCTATTACATATAATATTATTATCAACAGAAACAAAAGACAACTTCTTAAGTATTAAGTTACTATTTTGAATAAACTTTTTCATAATAATGCCAGGTAGGACAGCTACCTGGCATCCTCCCTTTTCAGGGGCTTTTTTTATGTTGTACCAAAAAACTGCTGATAGCAGAAAATATCCATGAATATTTTTTATCCATTGTTCATTGGATGTTTTCCTGCTATCAGCTCATTTTTTATTGGTGCATGTTTGGATCACTCTTTAAACCTCGAATAACAAATCCCCATATGACGGCATAGGCCATTCTCCTTTATCCACAATCATCTCTAACTGATCCACTGGAATACGAAGTCTTGCCATAGCTTTATCTACTTCTTCATAGTAATACATTGCCTGTTCCTGCCCTGCCGGCTTACAAGCTGCTATTTCTGTTACTTCTTCCAAATGGGTAAGTTCCTTTTTCGTAACCGCAAGTAATTCAGTAGCCTCCTTTAGAAGGACTATGGAAACCTGAGCTTCCAACCCAGCCTGAACCACTGCATTTACCGTATCTGCTAAGTTACGTATGTAACGAAGCACCGCTGGAATAATATGTTTGCTTGCTATATCAATCATAGCTCTTGCCTCAATATTGATTGCCTTAGAGTAACCCTCATATTGAATCTCAGCCCTTGATTCCAGTTCAGGCCTTGTAAATACGTTGAACTTGCTAAACAGTTCTATTGCTTTATCTGTTACCAAAGCCGGGATTGCTTCTACCATTGATGTAATATTAGGCAGACCTCTTCTCTCAGCTTCTTTCACCCACTCTTCCGAATAACCGTTTCCATTAAATACAATTTTCTCATGTTCACTGGCATATTCTTTTATCAAATCATGGACAGCCAGATCAAAGTCTTCGGCTTTTTCCAATACTTCGCAAGCTTCTGCAAAAGCCTCTGCTACAATAGTATTAATCACCACATTACATTCCGCTACAGAATCTCTTGACCCAACCATACGGAATTCAAATTTATTACCAGTAAAAGCAAATGGTGATGTTCTGTTTCTGTCTGTTGCATCTTTATTAAAGTCGGGTAATGTCTTAACACCTGTATGAAGTCTTCCACCCTTCAAACTATGAGTTGCAGTACCGGTACTGATCAACTGTGTTAATACATCCTCTAACTGTTCACCTAAAAATACTGATATAATTGCAGGAGGTGCTTCATTTGCTCCCAAACGATGATCATTTCCAACATCTGCTGCAGACTCACGTAATAAATCCGCATGAACATCCACGGCTTTAAGAATACAAGTTAAAATTAATAAAAACTGTATATTTTCGTGAGGTGTTTTGCCTGGTTCTAAAAGGTTAATCCCATCATCCGTTGTAAGCGACCAATTATTATGCTTCCCAGAACCATTTACGCCCGCAAAAGGCTTTTCATGAAGAAGGCACTGCAAACCCTGTTTTTCAGCCACATGCTTCAAGGTCTCCATAATAATCTGATTGTGATCCGCCGCCACATTACACTGCGCATAAATAGGTGCAAGCTCATGCTGCGCCGGAGCAACTTCATTATGCTGAGTCTTAGAAGATACCCCCAGCTTCCACAGTTCTACATTAACTTCTTTCATAAACTTGGCAATTCTCGGTCTGATAACCCCAAAATAGTGGTCATCCAATTCCTGACCCTTTGGAGGCATAGCCCCGAATAAAGTTCTTCCGGTAAAAATCAAATCTTTTCTTTTTAAATAATTTTTTCTATCAACGATAAAATATTCCTGTTCAACGCCTACAGATGGCGTAACTCTCTTAGATGTGGTATTTCCAAAAAGCCGGATCAGACGAAGCGCCTGTGTCTGTACCGCCTGCATTGAGCGCAAAAGAGGCGTCTTCTGATCCAGGGCTTCCCCTGTATAGGAGCAGAATGCAGTTGGAATACATAGAATTGCACCACCTTCATCTTCTCTGACAAAAGCTGGAGACGTACAATCCCAGGCAGTATATCCTCTGGCTTCAAAAGTTGCACGAAGTCCGCCTGAAGGGAAAGAAGATGCATCCGGCTCTCCTTTAATCAACTCTTTTCCGGAAAACTCCATCAAAATGGAACCGTCTTGGTTTGGAGCAGTAATAAATGAATCGTGTTTTTCAGCAGTAAACCCCGTCAGTGGCTGAAACCAGTGCGTATAATGGGTTGCGCCTTTTTCTACAGCCCATTCTTTCATGGCTGCTGCAACCACTTCTGCTATCATTGGGTCCAGCTCTTTTCCTTCATCAATAGTCTTATGTAACTCTTTATAGACCTTTTTGGGGAGACGTTCCTGCATTACCTTATCATTAAATACATTCTGGCCAAACAATTCAGCTACATTTATATTATCGCTCATCGTGTTCCTCCACTTTTCTATCTTCGCCACAGGAATATGGCATCAATTTATTATTTGCTATACGCATAATACCGTACTTTTAAAAAAATTGCAAGTAAATCACACGAATTTTGCTTGAGTACAAGACATTGTAAAATGCAGCCGCAGATCATTCCTTTCCTTTAAAATTAGGCAATTCCTCTACTTTATGAGCATAAATTATATGATCTGATACTAAATTGTCGCTTCCTCTTCAATTATTACCGCATCCTCATACGTATCCATCACTAAATTTTAAATAATCTCATATTTTTTCAATAAATCATCCCTCCTATCCTGTTCACAAGCAAATTCAATAAATTCCTTTACCTTACCTTCTTCCCACATCCTTTTTGCCAGACGCCCCATCAGATCCAAACCTCTTGCTTCCCCAATTTGTTCTCCACGTTGTTCTCCTCGCTGTTCTCCACGGAGTTCGCCTTCTAATATCATCTCATCAATTGCCTTACACATATCCATTCCTCCTTCTTCTGTCCGGACTATATTTTCTAAATCCAACAATTGTTTTTTATGGATGAATACTGCCGCAGCTTCATACGCATCCAATGCCAAATTTTTATACAATTCTTTATGCTCTTCTATATACTTCTTAAATCCCTGCATTGTGTTCTATGCATTAAATAATCTCATATTCTTCCAATAATTCTGCCATCTTTTTCTGTTCACATGCAAATTCAATAAATTCCTTTACCTTACCTTCTTCCCACATCCTTTTTGCCAGACGCCCCATCAGATCCAAACCTCTTGCTTCCCCAATTTGTTCTCCACGTTGTTCTCCTCGCTGTTCTCCACGGAGTTCGCCTTCTAATATCATCTCATCAATTGCCTTACACATATCCATTCCTCCTTCTTCTGTCCGTACTATATTTTCTAAATCCAATAATTGTTTTTTATGGATGAATACTGCCGCTGCTTCATACGCATCCAATGCCAAATTTCTATACAGCTCTTTATTCTCTTCTATGTACTTCTTAAATCCCAGCTTTGTATCTTTATTTTGAATCAGTCCAATGACTGCCTTTAAATCCGTTTTAAATTTCTCATAATCCTTGATCTTGCATATATTTAGAACATGTATTGGATAATCTGGGATATGCATCTTTAAAAACTCTTTATCCACCTTATCCCCAAACATGTCATACAAAGACATGGGTCCGTCCCATTCTTCTTCACCGTAATAGATTACTTGTGTCATAACCGGAGAAATGGTATCTGTTTTTAACATTCCGGAGAGGTATTCTTCCCCACCCATCTTGTCCTTTTGTCTGTTATGCATCTTTCTCAATGCATTAACCTGATCGTTATAAGTCAAAGCATCATATAACATGCATCTCAATGGCATTGCATAATGTACATTCATTTGATTTTCTATCCCTAAGATCATGAAGCAGATACCGGTTTTGTTAGATATCTTTTTTACAATATCCCTATTACGTTTTATTACCTGCGTATCTCCTTTTCCTGCACGTAATGCCATACCGGAAAGAGGATTGATATCCGAAAGTTCTTCAGGGGTAATCTTCTTATCCCTCTCCCCACAAAATACAAGATGATTATAAAGGTCTGCAAACCTGTCGTTATCTGATAAATACTTATTAATGATTACATCATTTTTCAATAAATTCCTTCACCTTCCCCTCTTCCCACATCCTTTTTGCCAGACGCCCCATCAGATCCAAACCTCTTGCTTCTTTTTTTGTTATCTTACAAAATTAGATAACTGGTTCTATGCATTAAATAATCTCATATTCTTCCAATAATTCTGCCATCTTTTTCTGTTCACATGCAAATTCAATAAATTCCTTTACCTTACCTTCTTCCCACATCCTTTTTGCCAGAC
>NZ_JAWYAJ010000082.1:0-6650 GCF_034124845.1 Robinsoniella sp. | reverse complement strand
TGTCCGTACTATATTTTCTAAATCCAATAATTGTTTTTTATGGATGAATACTGCCACAGCTTCATAAGCATCCAATGCCAAATTTTTATACAACTCTTTGTGCTCTTCTATATACTTCTTAAATCCCTGCATTGTATTTTTATTTTGAATCAGTCCAACGACTGCCTTTAAATCCGTTTCAAATTTCTCATAATCCTTGATCTTACATATATTTAGAACATGTATTGGATAATCTGGTACATACAGCTTTAAAAAATCTTTATTCACTTCATCCCCAAACATGTCATACAAACACATGGGTCCGTCCCATTCTTCTTCACCGTAATAGATTACTTGTGTCATAACCGGAGAGATGGTATCTGTTTTTAACATTCCGGAAAGGTATTCTTCTCCGTCCATCTTGTCCTTTTGTCTGTTATGCATTTTTCTCAATGCATTGACCTGATCGTTATAAGTCAAAGCATCATATAACATGCATCTCAACGGCATTGCATAATGTACATTCATTTGATTTTCTATCCCTAAGATCATAAACCGAATTCCAGTTTTACTGGAAACCTTTTTCACAATATCTCGGTTACGTTTTATTACCTGTAAATTTCTTTCTCCTTCACACAAAGCCATACCGGAAAGAGGATTGATATCCACCAGTTCTTCCGGGGTAATCTTCATTTTCCTTTCACTTTGAAATATCTGATGATTATATAGGTCTGCAAACCTTTCATTATCTGACAAATACTTATTAATAATTACATCATTCAATATGCTGCTATTTCCTCCCTTAAATATTTTCACCAGATACGTATTTATCTATCCTGACAGCTTATACTCATATCCAGTTTTTAATAATTAAATCTTTTTTAATAGAATGCAAACTACCGATTTGGACAGTAAAATGAATCTAGCTATATATGTAATTCATTTCATCAACTAATAAAGCACATTTTACTGATATTTTAATGATACGGATTAAACATTTATATTAATTACTTACATAATCGCTTTGTAATTTGCATGTAAAATCTCTTTGCTTAAACTTAGTTTCATTACTTCGTTCATTACTTTACCTATA
This sequence comes from Robinsoniella sp., assembly GCF_034124845.1. Classification (NCBI taxonomy): domain Bacteria; kingdom Bacillati; phylum Bacillota; class Clostridia; order Lachnospirales; family Lachnospiraceae; genus Robinsoniella; species Robinsoniella sp. The sequence goes on along the minus strand of NZ_JAWYAJ010000082.1, from coordinate 5,578 downwards.
TAGCTTCATATCATTGCTTCATGTATTGTATTGGTCATTACTTAGTAAATTACTTCGCAAATAACTTCTTTCTGAATTATAAATGAAAATTTTGGCAGAAACGCCGATGAAAAAAGATTTAATCTATAATAAGTCTATCACAAATACCTGTTTATTTCAAGAATTTTTTAATGCAACATATTATATAAGCCTTAATTAGCATTTTCTTATTTTACAAAGCCGGCAGATTTACTACATACATTCTACCTATACAGATTTTAGAGAAATTAGCTAACTTTGATAAACTTGATTTTCTGCCGGCTTTGTATCAATATCTATAGCGAAATGAATCGGGACTTCATTTCTAAGTCAACGCTCCGCCCCATTGGCGCTTTAAAGACGGAGCATTATGAAGCTTTATCATTTATCATTTATCATACCTCGAAGATTAAATCTCCGTAGGATGGCATTGGCCATAACTCTTTATTTACTATCATTTCAAGTTGGTCTACTGGTATACGCAGTGCGTTCATAGCCGGCATTACTGCATCATGAAAATATCTTGCCTGTTCTTCACCTTCTGCTTTTTGTGCAGCATTCTGAGTTACTTCTGAAAGTTTATCCAATGCATTCTCTGCGGCTTCCAGCAGGTCACTGGTCCTATCCAATAATCTGGATTGCACATTTGCTTTAGAACCTGCCGCTTTTACAGAAACAATTGTATCCGCAAGTTCTTTCGTGTAATGAATGACTGCCGGCAAAATCTGCTTTCCGGCGATGTCAATCATTGTCTTCGCTTCTATATTGATGGCTTTTGCATAAGCCTCATACTGGATTTCTACACGGGATTCCAGCTCTGCTCTGGTAAATACACCAAATTTTGCAAATAACTCTATTGACTTTTCCGAAACCAGCGCTGGAATTGCATCTACCATGGATTTGATATTAGGCAGACCTCTGCGTTTCGCTTCCTCCACCCACTCATCCGAATAGCCGTTTCCATTGAAGACAATTCTCTGGTGTTTCGTTGCATATTCTTTAATCAGATCATGTACTGCGATATCAAAGTCTTGAGCATTTTCCAGAACCTCACATGCTTCTGCAAATGCTTCCGCTACTATCGTATTCAGCACAATATTGGGCGAGGCAATAGAATCTCTGGAGCCAACCATCCGAAACTCAAATTTGTTCCCGGTGAATGCAAAGGGTGATGTTCTGTTTCGGTCAGTTGCATCTTTTGTAAAATCAGGAAGTGTTTTAACACCCGTATGCAGAACCTCTCCTTTTATGCTCTTTGTCGCCATCCCTGTGCTGATCAGCTGTTCCAGCACATCTTCAAGCTGTTCTCCCAAAAATACAGAGATAATAGCAGGCGGTGCCTCATTTGCCCCCAGCCTGTGGTCATTCCCCACATCTGCCGCAGATTCCCGCAGGAGATCCGCATGTTTATCAACCGCTTTTAAAATGCAGGTAAGCACCAGCAAGAACTGTATATTTTCATGAGGTGTTTTCCCTGGATCCAGGAGATTAATGCCGTCATCCGTAGTAATAGACCAGTTATTATGTTTTCCGGAACCATTTACACCTGCAAACGGCTTCTCATGAAGTAGGCACTGCAGTCCATGCTGGCAGGCAACTTTCTTTAATACTTTCATAACGATTTGGTTGTGGTCCACTGCTACATTTGCCTCTGCATAAATTGGAGCTAACTCGTGCTGTGCCGGTGCCACTTCATTATGCTGGGTCTTTGAGGAAACCCCTAATTTCCACAGTTCCTCATTGACATCCTTCATATAAGAAGCTATCCTTTGACGAATCGTTCCAAAATAATGGTCATCCAGCTCCTGTCCCTTTGGAGGCATTGCTCCAAATAAGGTACGTCCCGTAAAAATCAAATCTTTTCTCTGCAGATATTTTTGTTTATCTACCAGAAAATACTCCTGTTCCGGTCCAACACAGGGGGTTACTTTCTTGGAAGTAGTATTTCCAAACAGTTTGAGAAGCCTGATCGCCTGATCGTTAATCGCCTGCATGGATCTTAACAGCGGGGTTTTTTTATCCAGCGCTTCCCCTGTATAGGAGCAAAATGCAGTGGGAATGCAGAGAATCGCTCCGGCGGCATCTTCCCGGACATATGCAGGTGAAGTACAATCCCATGCTGTATATCCCCTTGCTTCAAAAGTGGCACGCAGACCGCCTGAAGGGAAGGAGGATGCATCCGGTTCTCCCTTAATCAGCTCTTTTCCGGAAAACTCCATGAGAATAGTTCCATCACCCCTGGGCGCCGTTATAAAGGAATCATGTTTCTCAGCCGTAACCCCAGTCAGCGGCTGGAAAATATGGGTATAATGCGTTGCCCCCTTATCCACAGCCCAGTTCTTCATTGCTTCCGCAACTACATCTGCTACTGAAGGGTCTAATTCCTTCCCCTCGTCAATTGTCTTTCTTAATTCTTTATAAATCTTCTTCGGCAGGCGTTCCTGCATTACCTTATCACTAAAAACATTTTCCCCAAATATCTCTGTTACGTTAATTTGTTTACACATATATGATCCTCCTCATTCCAGCTGATACAGCATTGTACAAATAATTGACTCATCCACACAGGATATTCTTAAAAAGGTGTCCAAAGCGGATTATCCGATGTACAATGCTGAATTCATATTAAAAAGCACAAAAAAGGGCACTCCGCCTATTGCGGAACACCCTTGTTCACTCTTTAATCGCTATCAATTTTTAATCTGAATATAAAATACCCTACTTTTAGAAAAAATGCAAGCGAAATTTTTATATTTTTTAAATTCAAAGATTCCGAATCTTTATAAGTTCAAATTAAGCCTTGTTAACAGATCCGAATAATTCCATTTTTTCTTTCACAGTTGCTTTGATTGCTTCTGTTCCAGGAGCTAATAATTTACGTGGATCAAATCCTTTTCCCTGTAAATCTTTGCCTTCTTCAATGTATTTACGTGTAGCTTCCGCAAAAGAAAGCTGGCATTCTGTGTTAACATTGATCTTAGCAACACCTAAATCAATTGCTTTTTTGATCATATCTTCCGGAATACCTGTACCACCATGAAGAACTAATGGCATAACGCCTGTTAATTTCTGAACAGCGTCTAATGTTTCAAAGCTTAAGCCTTTCCAGTTTGCAGGATATTTTCCATGAATATTTCCGATACCAGCTGCCAACATATCTACACCAAGATCTGCAATTCTCTTGCATTCTTCCGGATCTGCACATTCGCCAGCTCCAACAACGCCGTCTTCTTCGCCGCCGATTGAGCCAACTTCTGCTTCCAGAGACATTCCTTTTTCTTTACAGATCTCAACTAATTTCTTTGTATTTGCAACATTTTCTTCGATAGGGCTGTGAGAACCATCATACATAATAGATGAGAAACCAGCTTCGATACATTTCATACAGCCTTCGAAGCTGCCGTGGTCTAAGTGAAGAGCAACCGGAACAGTGATGTTTAATTCTTCCATCATGCCGTTTACCATTCCTACTACAGTCTTATAGCCTGTCATATATTTACCAGCGCCTTCTGACACACCTAAAATAACCGGTGAATTACACTCCTGCGCTGTAGCGAGAACTGCTTTTGTCCACTCCAGGTTATTGATATTAAACTGTCCTACTGCGTAGTGGCCTGCTTTTGCTTTGTCTAACATTTCTTTTGCTGATACTAACATCTCTATTACCTCCATATGATATATTTAAAGCCTTATTAAAAAATTGTCTATGCGACCATTATAACCTATCTTAGAATAAAAATAAACTATTATTTTACAATAATGGGAATTGCCTGCTTGTGGTTGATGATCTCAACATGCTTGTGATCACCGCCAAATTCACCATCCAGAGTCCAGGGAATCTCTTCCTCTGCCTCCAAAACAATATGATCCGTTTTAAATGAATGTATATATTTGGAATTTACTTCTTTCATCAACAGAGCACCAATAATTTCCTGAAGCTCCAACGGATTTTGGGGTGTACGGATCAACGTCACCTCATAAACTCCATCATTTAGCTTTACATGTTTTCCTGTCATGTTCCGAAATCCCCCAACCGAATCTGAGTTGGTAATCATTCCGTAAATAAAATCCCCTTCTATGGTCTCATCATTGGCTTCAATTTTCATTTTATACGATTTAATTCCATAAAGACGTTTCACACCTTCCAGCACATAAGCCAGATGTCCTAAAATATTCTTTAACTCCTGTCTCGTCTGATAAGACACATCTGTAAAAATACCAAATGCAGCAATATATACAAAATAATCATCATTAAATGAACCCACGTCACATAAATAAGGCACGCCATCCATAATATCCTGCGCCGCCTTAACCATATTTTTTGAAAGCTTCAAGCTATTGGCAAAATCATTGGTACTTCCTGCCGGAATATACCCCACCGGACAATTTGCTCCGCTTTCCATCATTCCCGTTATGATCTCGTCCAGCGTTCCGTCTCCTCCGCTGCAAACCACCATGTCGTATTCCGCGGCACGTTCCTTTGTCATTTTGCAGGCATCCAGGAAGCTCTGTGTCGTATAGGAATGTACATCATATCCACCTTTGACAAAAATATCAATAATCTCCAGAAGTTTATTTTTAATAAGACCTTTGCCAGATTTGGGATTGATTATAAATAGCATTTTCTTTTTCATAACATAACACCTCAATACCCCTCTAATGTATGAACCTATTCTACTACCAAAGTTTCAGAGATGCAATCATTTTGTTTTTGGTGTCAACTTCAGCAAACCAGTTTTCATTTTCTGCAGACTATGCTATACTGACCTGTATAAAAGGAGGTGTGAAACAATGATATATAAGACAAAAGGTGTCTGTTCCCAGGCTATTGATTTTGAATTAGATGGGGATACCATAAAAAAAGTATCTTTTATTGGCGGCTGCTCAGGAAATACTCAGGGGGTTGCCCGCCTTGTTGAAGGCATGAATGTAGATGAAGCCATAAAAAAACTGGAGGGCATTAAATGCGGTCCAAGACCTACATCCTGTCCCGACCAGCTTGCAAAAGCTTTAAAAGAAGCAACCGGGAAATAAAACATAGGGCTGTTACCTGAGTTTCATACCAACGTATGCTGTTCCACAGCACTAATCATTTTTGGTACGAACCGGGTAACAGCCTCATTCATATCGATACCAGCACTTGCCTGGCTTCTCTAATATTACGTTTCTTTTTCTATCGGTCCCATTTATCACACATAGCGTTGATCTGGTCTGCAAATTTCGCCAAATCCTTATTCGCCCCGCCTTCATTATGCCGGATAACCGTCATCAATCTCTGTCCGGCACTTAGTAATCTGGCAAATACCGTATTTGCTCTGGCACCCATTACCGTCATACTCTCCGTATCTTTAACAATCGGAACCGGATGGGCTTCTTTGATAAACACATTTTTTTCTAAATCAAATATCGTCCCGCTATACGGTGCTGTTGCTTTTAAATGAAGTTCGTCAATCAAACGATTTTTAAAGATATCACAGACACTGTCTTCTCCATGTGTCACAAATACTCTGGCTGGTTTATTTTCTATAGCAGATACCCATTTGATCAGCCCTTCATTATC
>NZ_JAWYAJ010000081.1:3661-8291 GCF_034124845.1 Robinsoniella sp. | reverse complement strand
GTCAGAAGGTTTTTAAGCATTTTTTATCCCCCGGCAGTCTATCAGAAAATCAACCTGACTACGAAAATGCATGGAGAAAAGTTTTTTTCCAGTTTTAAAGTGCTTATTTCTGAAGGATATCTGAAAGTAATTGAAAACTCATTTAGTAAGAAAAAGACCGAGGAACCCACTGGAAACCAGGAGGATGACACAAAATGCGATACTGCCATGCTGGAGGCTTTGAAAGATCTGAAAAAGGGCGCGGTATTAAATGTAGATAAGCTGCAGATCAAAGAAGGAGAAACCTCACCGCCCAAACGCTATAACTCCGGTTCCATCATTCTGGCAATGGAAAATGCGGGGCAGCTGATCGAAGATGAAGAACTCCGTTCCCAGATTAAGGGCAGCGGAATAGGGACCAGTGCCACTCGGGCTGAGATACTGAAAAAACTCATCGGGAATAAATATATCGCTTTAAATAAGAAAACACAGATATTGACCCCTTCATTGCTGGGTGAGATGATATTTGATGTGGTAAATGCATCCATTCGTTCCCTGCTGAATCCGGAACTGACCGCCAGCTGGGAAAAGGGTCTGAATTATGTGGCAGAAGGGGAGATCACACCAGAAGAATATATGACAAAACTGGATCATTTCATAAGATCCAGAACCGATGGAGTATTAAAAACCAACTATCAATATGCTCTGCGTCAATATTTTGATGCAGCAGCACAATTTTATAAGAAAGGAAGTCAAAAATAATGGAAACATGTAAGATTAAAAACCTTTATAACCTGGAGGAAACGATTGCAAAAGATCTGTTTTCAGGAGTGGAATACCCATGGGAAGTTCTTCCGAAAATCAGCAGTTTTATTTTGGAACTTGGTAATTCCCTGAGTGAAGAAGAATATGAAAAACGCGGTGAAAATGTGTGGGTGGCAAAATCAGCTCATGTAGCTCCTACTGCTTTTATTAACGGACCGGCAATCATCGGCAAAGATGCAGAAGTGCGCCACTGTGCTTTTATCAGAGGCAATGCTATCGTAGGGGAAGGTGCTGTTGTAGGAAACTCTACGGAACTGAAAAATGTGGTATTGTTCAACAAAGTCCAGGTTCCTCACTACAATTATGTAGGAGATTCTATTCTAGGGTATAAATCTCATATGGGAGCTGGTTCCATTACATCCAATGTGAAATCAGATAAAACCCTGGTCGTAGTAAAAGACGGGGATCAAAAGATTTCTACCGGACTTAAAAAATTTGGCGCAATGCTGGGTGACAATGTTGAAGTTGGATGCGGTTCTGTCCTGAATCCGGGGACGGTAGTGGGCAGTAATACCAATATATATCCGCTGTCTTCTGTGCGCGGAGTTGTGCATGGTGGAAGTATTTATAAGAAGCGTGGGGAAGTTGCGGAGAAGTTTTAAGATAATGGTAATCGGAATATTATAAACTTATGGAGATGCTCATTCAACAGTAAAGTTATTTTTGAAATAGATAATTTTTAAGAGAGAAGTGTTATTCGTTCTTTTTGCTTAAGAGCGAATATGCTTCTCTTTTTTTGTATCTGTAAAATATGAATAATAAAAAATACGGAATAAAGAATAAAAGTTATTGACAAAATTTGTTTCTAGGAATATAATTGTCATACAACCAATCAGAACATACGTTCTGAATAATTGGTTATTTAGTAATTAAATTCATATAAGGAGGTGAATTGAAAAAAGGTTTAATGATTTATAGGTAATACGTAAAATAGACAATAGAAAGGAATAGCAATTATGAAAAAATTAAAAAAAGCAGTAATATTTTTAATGACAGTTTGTTTTTGTGCTGTAATGGGTTTAGGAATAAAGGCAGAAGCTGTGGAAAAAGGATATGATGTAATTGGTAATGCAGTTGTGGTTAAAAGTTCTGATGGTGTCTGGAAGGATCTAAAAAAAGGAAGGGCATTTAAGAAGAATGATGGCAAGTATATCAAAAATGGGTGGTACAAAATTGATAATAAAGTATATAGCTTTGACGCCGGAGGATATATTGAAACTGGCTGGAAATCTTATAAGGGATTTAAATATTATCTTGATACAAATGGAAGCAATAAAGGTGTTCTCCTGACAGGATGGACTGATATAAAAGATACGGATGGAAAAACATACCGTTATTATTTGAGCAAATCAACAGGTTCTATGCAGGTTGGTTTGCAATTAGTAGCAAAACGTTATTATTATTTTAATGCAAAAGGTCAGAGACAGTATGGATGGCAAACCATAGAAGGAAAAAAATATTATTTTGACCAAACAGGAGAATATACCGGGTTTAAAGGCGTTATGGTTGTCAGGGAATGGATAGATGGCAAATATCTGAATTCCGATGGCATTATGGTAACGAATAAAACAATTGCAGGTATTAAAGTTGGAGCAGATGGTTTGCCGGTAAATAAGCTATCCACCCCGCCAAAAGTAAAATGTATATTTTTGGGGGATTCAAGAACAGTAGGTATGATGTCCAGTATTGGCGGTCAGGTTTATCATGATTATGGACATGTATATTATTGTAAAGACAATATGTTTATTGCAAAAGGAAGAGAAAGTTATGCGTGGTTTTCTACAACGGGTGTTAATCAGTTAAGAAAAGAATTGGATAAAAATCCTAATGTTAATGTTGTATTTAACTGGGGGGTTAATGATTTTAGTGTTTCAGAGGATATTAATAAGATTGCTGATAATTACCTGAGGCTGTATGCTTCATTAATTGGCACATACAAACCTAAAGGCACCAGATTCTATGTTATGTCCGTTAATCCGGTAGCAAAAGAAGGCCATAACGTAATCACGAATTCAAAGATCCAATCATTAAATTCTTTGCTGAAGGCAGGCAGTAAGAGTGGAAGCTATCAGTATCTTGATATATACAAAGAACTAATGCAGGATAGCACTTTTACTACATCTGATGGCCTCCATTATCCGAAGGATGTCTATAATAAAATCTATAATTCAGTGAGAAGCAAATTAAACTAACTAAGAGAGGAGTAAATGATATGGAAGAGAAAAAAGAAATTCGTAATGCTAATGTAAATATGGATGAAAATATGTTCAAAATTATCCAGACAAGGGGGATTCCCAAAGAAGAATTTAGCATAAAAGGTTTAAAAATCGGAGACAAGAATCCCGCAATTCAATCCATAGCTTTTGACCCTGTTGACAAAAATATTATTTATACGACACAGGCTATAGGTATGACAACGTATCTTAGTAAATGCGAGATAGTGGGTAATACGGCTAATAAAAAAAGTATGATGGTATTAAATGGTTATGGACATGGAGAATCTCTAGAAATAACAAGAAATGGGGAACAGGTATATGCCTGGCTTGGCAGTGCTTATGAAAAATCAGAAAGCAATAAATGGTCAACTACAATTTCCCGCGTTATTTATGACGAAAGCGTTAAAAATGCAGATGGGACAATCAATCCCAAGGAAGAGATTGTATTAAAAGACCTGTTGTATGCACAAAGTTCTCATACACCATTAGTCAATGGGGGTAAAGTGTGGCGGACAGCTGTCGCGATCTATGGTGATCGTATATTCTTTTGGATAAGGTTGAAAGGAGACGGGAGCTACTACAGTGTATTTTCTCTGAATGATTTAAATGCGAGCATCAGTAAATATGCGAAAAAGGTAAGTGGTAATCGCAAAGACTATAGTTTGAAATCAAGTGATATAAGCCTCAAAACAAAAGCAAAATTCAAATATCAGGATAGTAATGATCCAAGTCCTGATCGTGTTTTTCAGGGAATGGATGTGATAAAGGAAGAAAAATGGTATATGCTGATCGGAGGTGGTAAGACTCCTGACAATCCTTCTGCAATCAATATATATACCTGTAATGGTTCTTCTATGAGCAGTTTACTGAAAACAGTTACCCTTTATGAGGCAAATTATACTGCACCTGTGAAAAGAGAAATGGAAAGTCTGAAGATTATGGACAATAAAGTATATTTCAATATACTGCCAGGGTATAAGATCTATAGTATCTATAAACCGGATTTACCTTAATATTTTAGAAATAGCCTGATATTAAGTTTAGGGGTTTTCTTAATTTATTTTAAGAATTATCCTTTTAGAATATTAAGACATTTAAACTGATTCTTTGCTAGAATAATGATAGCCTAGACTTCAATGTCCAGGCTATTCGATTCTAAGCAGAAGGATGATGGGGATATATGTCAGAGAATATTTTAGTTGTGGATGATGAAAGAGAAATAGCAGATCTGGTTGAGGTCTACTTAAAAAATGAGAATTTCAATGTTTACAAATTTTACTCAGCAAAAGAGGCACTGGAATGTATAGATACAGGAGATATTGATCTGGCCATACTGGATGTGATGCTGCCGGATGGAGATGGTTTTGGTATCTGCAGAAAAATCAGGGAAAAGCATAATTACCCGGTAATCATGTTAACTGCAAAGGAAGACGAAATTGATAAAATTACAGGCCTGACTTTAGGGGCTGATGATTATATGACAAAACCCTTTCGGCCGTTAGAACTGGTAGCCAGGGTGAAAGCCCAGCTTCGCAGGTTTACGCGCTATAATCAGGGTAGTTATGACAGTCAGGACAATGTGCTCATTGTTTCCGGGCTGGAGCTGAATA
>NZ_JAWYAJ010000081.1:0-3651 GCF_034124845.1 Robinsoniella sp. | reverse complement strand
AATCAGAGTACCAGAGAATGTATAGTGAATGAAAAACCAATTTCTCTGACCCCTACAGAGTTTTCCATACTCTGGATATTATGTGAAAATAAGGGAAAAGTAGTAAGTGCAGACAAATTGTTCCAGGAAGTCTGGGGAGACAAATACTTTTCGGGCAGTAACAATACAATTATGGTTCATATCAGGCATCTGAGGGAAAAGATGCATGATACCGCTGAAAATCCGAGATATATTAAAACAGTGTGGGGAGTTGGATATCGAATTGAAAAATGAGTTTGGAAGGCTGAAACGAAAGATTGTAAAGCAGGTATTTATAGTTGCATTATTTGCAATCTTAATAGGCGCCTGCCTGCAGTATATGGTAATTGACGGCATCTTACAGGGACCTTTTGCGGAAGGTTTTGTTGCCTGGTGCCAGAATAGATTTAATCTGGATTATAAAGAGGCTGTGAATGTCTATCAGAAAGTTTTTCGCAACACGAAAGATTATCTGATGATGGCTGGATTTATTATATTAATGCTGATTTTATTTTACATTGCCTTGCTGAAATTCACACGCTATTTTGACGAAATCCGACAGGGCATGAAGAAATTGCTGCAGGAATCAGAAGAACCCATCCGGTTGTCTCCGGAACTTGATTTCATGGAAGCAGAAATGAACCAGGTCAAAGGCACTTTAAAAAAACGTGCGGCAGATGTATCGGAGGCAGAGCAGCGGAAAAATTCACTTGTAGTTTATCTTGCACATGATATCAAAACACCGCTTACCTCAGTAATCGGTTATATGAACCTAATGCTTGAACTACCGGATATGCCTCCGGAACAGCGTGCCAAATATATGGAGATATCCCTGGAAAAAGCATATCGGCTGGAACAGCTGATTAATGAATTATTTGATGTAACCCGCTTTAACATGCAGACCATTGAACTGGAAAAAGAAGAAATCCATCTGGCGTATATGCTGATGCAGATGGCAGAGGAATTTTATCCGGTCTTAATGGATCAGAATAAACGTGCTCAGGTATATGCAGATGAAACCCTGTTAATTCATGGAGATCCCAATAAACTGGCCAGGGTATTTAACAATATTCTGAAGAATGCCATAGCTTACAGTTATGAGAATACAATTATCGAAATTAAAGCTGAAAAAATAGAGAACCATGTATTGATTACCTTTCGCAACCAGGGAGACAAGATACCTTATGAAAAACTCATGAAAATATTTGAACAGTTTTACCGTCTGGATTCTGCCAGATCCAGCAATACGGGCGGCGCCGGACTGGGTCTTGCCATTGCAAAAGAAATTGTATTGGCGCATAAAGGCAAAATCTATGGACTGAGTGATGAAAATTACACCACTTTTTCTGTAGAACTGCCACTAATTTAATTTCATATTCCATCAGGGAAAAAAAGAATAAGAACATTTAAGCAAAGATATTTCAGGTAAAACCAGGAACGGATTTGCAGAATGTTCTTATTTTATGTAATTGTATCGTCGAAAAATGCAAACTCTTAATTTTAACTTATGATGTTATGTAGGAATTCTGAAGGACCAATAAATATGCAAAGGAAGTTTCAGGGAAATTTTAATAGAGTCATAAGTCAGGATTTACACACTTTTTGAATCTTGCTGTTACCATAAATGTAAGAATAAAACGGAGGTGTAATTATGAGAAGACGAAGGAGAAGAAGGTATTATGGGGGACAGGTTATCTGTATAGCATTTCTTTTGATAATATGTGCATTTGGAGTGAAAAAACTGGCAGACAAAGAGCCTTCAGGCATACCAAATGACAGCGGGGCAGCATCAGCTTATTCGAATGAGACCATACAGCTGACAAGCAGCGATGAGGGCCGGGAATTAGATATTGACAAAGACAGGATTTACAGTGCCTCGGCGATATTGATTGATATACAGAACAGGCAGATATTGTTTGAAAAACAAAGTGACAGCAGAATCTATCCTGCTTCGCTTACAAAGATTATGACGGCCATTACTGCAATTGAGACAATTGGAGATTTACAGCAGACAGTTACCCTGCAGCCGGACAAATTTGATGCTTTGTATGCAGAAGGGGCATCTATGGCAGGCTTTGCTCCAGGTGAAGAAGTGTCTGTTGAAGACCTGGTTTATGGAGCACTTCTGCCCTCCGGAGCGGAATGCAGTCTGGGATTGGCAGACTTTGCCGCAGGAAGTGAAGCTGCATTTGTTGAAATGATGAATCAGAAAGCATCGGACTACGGGATGAAGGACACACATTTTAGAAATACAACCGGGCTCCATGATGCTGATCATTATACCACGGTAGAAGATATCGCCGTATTACTGGAACATGCATTGCAAAATGAAGAGTTCCGAAAGGTTTTTACTTCTTTTGTGCATTCGGTACCATCAACCAATCTCCATCCTGAGGGAATTACCTTCTACAGTACGCTGGCTCCCTTTGTAGAAGCAGAACAGATAAATGGCGGCGAGATAGAGGGCGGAAAAACAGGTTTTACAGATGAGGCAGGGCTTTGTCTTGCAAGCCTGGCTAGTATTAATGGCAGGGAATATGTTCTGGTTACGGTTGGTGCCAAAGGAAATCATGAAACAGACCCCTATCATGTGGAAGACGCACGTTATATCTACAATCAGCTGGCTCAGATGGGATCAGAGTAAATGGAGACTGTCACTGTAAATTATCTCAAAATATAAAAAAACAATTGACAATAAGCGCAGATTAATATATGATATGAGAATATTCCTTTCGTGATGCCAATGGTTATCACAGATTCTTATTTTCAACGGCATTTTCGCCGATAATCACAGTGAAGAAATAATATGGTAAATGGGGTGGCGCTTATGGCTTAGATTGTTTGAAATAATAGTTGACATTTTGTCCGAAATATAATAGTATGGGTATAGAAAACGAACATAAGTTTGTAAATTAAAGGAGATAAATGTTATGGGACAGCAGGAAGATAGATTAAAAGCCCTGGATGCGGCGATTGGTAAAATTGAGAAGGATTTTGGTAAAGGGGCGATCATGAAGCTGGGAGAATCCGGTGTAAACATGAATGTTGAGACAATTCCTACCGGTTCTTTGAGTCTGGATATTGCGCTTGGATTAGGGGGTATCCCAAAGGGAAGAATTGTTGAGGTATATGGACCGGAATCCAGTGGTAAAACCACCGTTGCTTTACATATGGTTGCAGAAGTTCAAAAAATAGGCGGTATAGCAGGATTTATTGATGCGGAACATGCATTAGACCCTGCATATGCAAAAAATATAGGCGTTGATATTGACAATTTATACATTTCACAGCCGGATAACGGTGAACAGGCGCTGGAGATTACAGAGACTATGGTTCGTTCCGGAGCAGTTGACATTATTATTGTCGATTCCGTTGCTGCATTGGTTCCAAAGGCAGAAATTGATGGCGACATGGGCGACAGCCATGTTGGTCTGCAGGCACGACTGATGTCACAGGCACTTCGAAAGTTAACAGCGGTAATCAGCAAATCAAACTGTATTGTAATCTTTATCAATCAGCTTCGTGAGAAAGTCGGCGTTATGTTTGGAAGCCCGGAGACAACCACCGGCGGACGTGCATTGAAGTTCTATTCTTCCATTCGTTTGGATGTAAGAAGAATTGAAGCTTTAAAGC
>NZ_JAWYAJ010000080.1:0-8812 GCF_034124845.1 Robinsoniella sp. | reverse complement strand
GAACCTGCTTTATGTAGTTTTCGAATCTGGAAGTGGATTTTCCAAAGTCTGGCGACTCATGACGCCACTCTCAATCTCTGCCATGTCCATACATCTCCCATGTTTTGACGTGTAATTCCACTCGAAGCGTTCCGACATCCTGTGGGCTTACTCTGGTGCAAATGCCTTATACAAATATGCTGAAGAACGGGTATTGGAATGGTATGTACGAGGAATAAAAGAAAAACACTCATTAGTTTGTCATACTAACGAGCGTTTTATTTTTAATCAATATTTATTTACATTTCTTTATTTAATAATATCTTGATATATTTATGTAATGTATTCCTCATTTATAAGATTAATGTATATTAAAAAAACATACAAAATAAATAAATACATTACGATTGATTTCAAGATACAGATAGCCTATTATTTACCTCAAAGCATCCATAACATCCTGAATCGTATACACCGATACAGCCTTACACGCAGTCTGTTTTGCCTCTTCATAGCTGCTGTTTCGGATTACATTTTTAATATTAGCCACTTCCCCGGCTGAGATACTGAATTCATCCAGCCCCATTCCCAGAAGCATTTCTGTTGCTTTTTCATCGCTTGCAAACTCGCCGCACATGCCTACCGGAATCTGGTGTGCGTGGCCTGCCTGAATGATACGCTGGATTGCTTTTAGCACTGCCGGATGAAATGTATTATATCGGGAGGCAATTTTTTTATTTCCCCGGTCTACCGCCAGAATATACTGGGTAAGATCGTTTGTCCCAATGCTGAAGAAGTCCACATGAGCCGCAAATTCTTCCACGCACATTACAGAAGCCGGGGTCTCAATCATCATTCCTACCTTGATATCTTCTTTATATGCCACACCCTCTGCCTTTAATTCCAGTTTACAGACCTCTAACAGTTCATTGGCTTTATTCAGCTCTTCCATAGATATAATCATCGGATACATGATCCGGATATCTCCAAATGCACTTGCTCTTAAGAGGGCTCTCAGCTGATCCTTGAACATATCCTCCATTTCCAGGGAAATGCGGATTGCACGCCATCCAAGAAAGGGGTTTTCTTCTTTTTCAAATTCATAGTAAGGAAGTTCTTTGTCTCCCCCGATATCCAGTGTCCGGATAATCAGTTCACTTTTCACCAGTTCGGCAGCTTCCTTATATACCGCAAACTGTTCTTCTTCTGTTGGAAAATGTGAATTTTCCATATATAAGAATTCACTTCTAAACAATCCGATGCCATCAATGTGGTTTTTAATTGCATTCTTAACATCTTCAATGCTTCCGACGTTGGCACAGACCTTCACGCTCCTGCCATCGGATGTAACAGCCGGAAGGTGGCTCAATGACTCCAGTTCCTTCTGCCGCCTTGCAAATGCTTCTGCTTTTTCCTGATATTCTTCAATCTGTTCCCGGTCAGGGTCCACAATGATGCAGCCCTCAGACGCATCCATAATGACAAAGTCACCGGAGGATGCCTGTTCCAGAATCCCCTTTACTCCAACCAGCGCCGGCAGTCCAAGGCTTCTTGCCATAATGGAAACATGGCTGGTAACTCCACCCAGTTCTGTGATGAATCCCAGTATGTAATCCAAATTTAATTTTGCGGTATCGGAAGGTGCCAGATCAGATGCAACTAAAATTACTTTTTCCCGAATTCCGTCATAGTCGTCGTCGGGTATTCCCTTTAACTTTCTCATCAACCTGTTTCTGATATCCTTAATATCTGCTGCCCGCTCCCTCATGTACTCATCTTCCATACATTCGAATATGGCGCAATATTCCTCAGCCGTATGCGCTAAAGCCATCTGGGCATTTTCTTTTCCATTTTCTATTTTATCCAGAACCCCTTCCATAAGGGCAATATCCTTAGCCAGTTCCAGATGTGCTGCAAAAATATCTGATTCTGCAGCCAGCGGCTCCAGTTCATTAATTACCTCGTCAACAGCCGCTCTATATTTTTCTGCTTCAGACACGGCGTTATCTGCTGCATAACATTCCGGAGACAGATCCTGATCTTCTTTTCGAAAAACCCGCCCCATAACAATTCCTTTGGAAGAAGTCTTCTCAACCTGTATCGTTTTCATACCAATCCCCTATTCTCCTAAACCGCTTGCAATTGCATCTAAAATAGTTTTTAAATCCTGTACTTCCGTTTCTCCGTCACACTCTACGGTAATTTCATCTCCGCACATAATGCCTGCACTCATGAGAATTAATACACTTTTGGGATTCACACGTTTTTCTCCTTTTACCAGCGTGATGTTGGATGGACATTTTGCTGCAATTTTCGAAAGTTCTCCTGCCGGTCTTAAATGTAATCCTGACTTGTTCTTAACTGTAATTTTTTCACTAACCATTTTTATCTTCTCCTTTTTTTAGATAGTTTTTCTATATTTACATATTCTAAATGTTTTATGCTCAAGAACTCTTTATGCCTCTACACCTCTACGCCTTAGCTTTCTTCATCTTCAAAACATCATCCAGGGAATTCTGGATATAGATATTGGAAACATGCTTTTCCAGTTCTCTTAAAATATCTTTTAACTGGTATTTGCTAAATAGCAGTTTGTACTTTCTCTTATCGGTCACACAGATTATCTGCATTTTGGAATACTGAAAAGCGTCAATGCGGATTTCTTTGATCTGACTCCATGGTACTGTAAAGCAAATTTTCTCCACGCCCTTTTTGGACAACCCTCTTTTAATTCCCGCTGATGCAAACAGCGTAACCAGCACCAGGATATTACGAAAATCCTCAATCATGTTGTTAGCCGCCGAGATGGGAAATATCAAAAGCGCAAAAAACATCACCAGTGCATAAGTAAAAAAGTCGTCTTTTCCCTTTTTCACGATGGTTTTATTTCTCCGGATAATAAAGTAAGCTTCCCCAATCAGACACCCTATCAACAATATACATACCGCATAGTTCAAAATAATCATAAAATCCGCCCCTTTCTTTTTATACGTTCATTATATCATATAATTTTCTACAAATCAATCATTATGTTCCTAATTATATGATATTTTTCAGTATTTTTATGATCGTTTATCTTGTATTTGGATTCGTTCTTCCATTATAAGAAAAAGTGCATAAACAGACCGTACCCCTATACAGTCCAGTGGTGGTCTGTCCTATGGGAACCTTCCGTTTATGCACTCTTTTTCTACTGCATGAATGCGGCTTTTCCATTTTCTATCCCTTTTTATTTTCCTTCGCTTTTATAATTCCATATCCCTTCTCACCTGAAAGATATTGATATTATTTTCCTGGAATCCCTCCAGGATATTCTGAGGTGCCTTTTCATCTGTAATAATGTTGATAATTCGTTCTGTGGGGCAGCTTACGAAGCTGCTGTTGCGCCCAAGCTTACTGTAATCTGCCAATATGTAGGACGTCCCGGTTACACGGTTTAACATCAGTTCGTTTATATTCACTTCACTGAGAATCTCCGTTGTCATACCGCTCTCCACAGAGAGCCCGCTGCAGCCCAGGAAACTTTTCTTAGCCGTAACCTTGCTGATATTGTTGGTGGCAAATTCTCCTACCATGGCTTCCTTAATATCCCGAAGCTCACCTCCGCTGAGAATGACGGATACTTTCGAAGAATGTTCCATAAAAATGGCTTTTCCGTTATTGGTGATTACCGTAACTCGTTTATCTTTAATGTATTTAATCATCTGTAATGCTGTAGCGCTGGTATTGATAAAAATGGTATCCCCATCTTCTACCAGCGATGCTGCGTACTGCGCAATTTTCTTGCGGTACATTTTAATCTCGTCTTCCTGAGTGACAATCTCATCGTCCTCTCCGCTTACGGTAGCACCACCGTAAAAACGCTCTAATTTTTTGTGATCCTCCAGATACTGGAGATCCCTGCGGATTGTAAGCGGTGAAACCTGAAATTCATCGGCCAGATCCCCCACTTTCACTGACCCGTTACTTTTCAGGGCTTCCAATAATTTCTTTCTTCGATTATCTACTAATGCCCGGCTTCTTTTCATAACACGCTCTCCTTTAGTTTTCTATACCATACTTGCTGTCTGGCGCTGCACTAATAATCAGGCAGTACCTGTTTAGTAACTCATGATATATTCCAATTATATGAACATTTCATATAAGCGTCAAGCACTTCTTTTCATATAGAGAAATTACTGACAGATACGCCCCGGTGATACAATTACAGGGCGGCATTTTAGAAACGCCGCCCTGTTCCGTATTCAATTACTGCTTAAAATTACCGTATTTTTCAAAGCATTCCAGTGCATACAGCATAGATTCCCTGGTTGTCCCTATGGCATCCAGATAGCCGTATTCCACACCTATCAGTCCACCCTTGGGTGTTGCCCATTTTTCTATCAGTTCTTTTGCTTCCTGTTCGATCAGGGCTTTGTCTCCGGTTGGCAGCGTGGCCTGGATGTCAATAGCCGCTTCAAAGCAGATTCTTCCTCTTGCGATTGCAGATACCTCATCAATGCCTACCAGCCTCGGCTGGTGGATATTAATGATATCAACCCCCAGTTCAATCAGGTCTTCCAGGATATCATTGATTTTTCCATCTGTATGAAACCGAATATCCATGCCGCATTCGTGGGCTTTATCAAAAATCCTTTTGTACTGGGGCTTAAAGATCTCACGGAATACATTTGGGGAAATCATCAGGTTATTCTGGGTTCCCCAGTCATCTGTGGTGTCATAGCAATGGATTCTGCCTTTTCCAAGGCGGAACGCTTCTTCTATAATTCCTATTTGATAATCCGCCAGTTTTACAGCCATGGCTTCTATTTCTTCCGGTTCAATCAGACAGTCCATCAGCGTATTTTCAAATCCTCTTAAGAAATGCATTCTTTCGAAGATGCATTGCGGGCTGTTCAGCTGTACATACAGCCCTGCTTGTTCCGCCTTGTCCAGAGCTTCTTCCAGTCCGTCAAACCGCCCTTCTGCCCTGGGATCCGGAAATACATAGTCTTCCATGTCTTCCCATTCTTCAATGGGTACGTTGGTTACCTGCCCCATGTCAGAACCGGTTGCGTCATCACTTGCCCACAGACATCCCCATTCATCATATTCCCCATTGGCAGGACGGACTTTTTTCGAAACCGAAAACTTACCTTCCGGCCTTTTATCTTTCGGTGGAAGGACGAAGATACGACATACATCACCTTTCCCGGCTATGCGGTCAAAACGAAGTCCGATTCGGTCCGGTCCTGTAAAATTAATGTTTCCTTTTATAATTTCATATCCTGTCATATATGTCTCCAGGAGCGTGTTTGAAATTTTAAACACGCTCTTACCTTCCTTACTTTATTTCATTTGGAAAATGTTCTTTTACAGCGTTTAATAAGGTTTCCGTTACTGCCTTTGTATCAATCAAATTCTTGGTTTCTGCAATTACCGCATTACTTGGAGGCAGCATACCTGCCCATTCCGGGCTGGTCAATACAATATCCGTAGTTGTAATATAAGAGAGTGCCTCTCCGAATGAACATGATTCAACTGTTGCATCAATATTGTTCTGATCACAGATTTTCTTGACACTGATCTTTAATATTGTACTTGTTCCCATTCCGTTTCCGCATACACATAAAATATTTAACATCTCTTTTGCTCCTTTCAGCAATCTACTTATTTTTATTTGTCACTTTTTATTTTAACCCTGTTTTTCCTAACCTGCAATCGGTATTCCAAATAATTGTCCGATACCCTTGAAGATGGCAATAATTGCTACCCAAAGTGTTGCATAGTCGGCACTTCCCTGCCACCAGGTAAGCTGCAGCATCTGAACAGCCAGTGCAGAACCTAAGATCTGGATAATACCATTAACCGTACAGATAATTCCTGCTGCTTTCCAGCCGCCAAACTTATTGGCAAAGATTGCAATCGTTGCATTGTCGAAAAACAGCGGTATAAATCCGGGAACCAGGAAAATCGGGGATTTGAAAATTAATAATCCGCCAAGTCCGATTAACTGTCCCAATGCTCCGAAGAGAAGTCCAAGTACTACGGATTTCGGTGCAAATGCAAACATCGCAGCACAGTCAACACCTGCAACCGCACCCGGAAGCAGTTTTTCAGAAATCCCCTTAAAGGAAATCATTAATTCACCTACAAACATCCGGACACCATATAAGAGAACGACGATATTTGCGGTCAGTGTGATACCAATCCACACCAGGAATACAATATTGTTCTTCAGTCCGCCCTGATTCAGTCCATCTGCACTTCTAAGCCAGTCGATCTGCTCTCCGCCGATAACCAGGAAGATAATCGCTGTTGAAATAAACATTACAAGTGCCGTTGCAATTACATTATCCTGTAAGAAATTCAGGGATTCCGGCATTTTCTTCTTCTCAATATCATCTTTTTCCGGATGTCCCAGTTTTGGAGCAACTTTATAGGCGATATAGCTGACAACCATCTGCTGATGTGCGATTGTAAAATCCGCTCCTGTTATCTCATGAGTAGGTTTAATTAATAAAGTGGAACAAATTCCCCAATACAATGCTGTCACCGCTGCTGCTATTAATACGGTGGGAATCATGCCAAGTCCTAAGAATCTCCAGACAATATAAGTACTGATACCAGCCTGTACGATCATTGCATTACCGGTTAAATAAACGGCACGGATCTTCGTAAATTTACGAAGTGCTACCAATACCAGGTTCAGGATAAACGCTACCAGTAACGTATAAATCCCCCAGGAAGCCCCTGTTCCATCCCCCAAAATCTTGTCCATTTTTTCGTAAGCCGCTGTCATGGTAGGATAAGTATTCAGGCCCGCACCCTGAATTCCGGTTGCATTCTGTAATGCTGTAAGTAACTTACCAAAATTTGCAATCAGGGCGCCGGAACCCATTCCCATTACAATGACGCCGATGGAAGCTTTCGCAGCCCCCGTAATTGCCTTTGAAATCTTCTGCTTCATTGCAACATAGCCAATGAAAACAATGATTGCCATCAGTAAGAATGGCTGTCCAAAAATTTGTTTCAAAAGTAAATCCAAAATATAGTTTAGCATAATCCCTCTCCTTTCGTATTCCCACATTCCGCTTATCCGCCCCACCCTTATGCCAGCTGGCATTGGATAAATGTCATCGTGTGTAATATGCTTTCACTTATATGCTTATTATAATTATTTTTATGAAATATGTCAATTGATTTTTACGATTATTTCATTATTATATGATTATTTTATACTTTAATGATATTTTTACCCTTAAAACATTCATATATTTTGTTATCTTGTTCATTTACTAATGTCGCTTTCATAAATCCAATTCTTTTTCCAGATAAACAGCCACTCCATCTTCGTCATTACTGAGAGTAATTTCACTGGCGGCGTCTTTCAAACACTGAATACTGTTGCCCATAGCGATTCTGCGGCCCGCACATTCAAACATACTGAGGTCATTGTCATAATCACCAAACACGCATACCTGGTTTTCCACAATCCCCAATTGCTCCATAATTTTAAGCAATGCGGTTTTTTTAGAAACAGATTTATGAAATGCTCCCTGAAGCCCATAACCGGTGGACTCACAATGAACATTTGCTAGATTTCCGGCAAAATCCAGAAAGCCGTTCATCCGTATCTCACTGTCTTCATAGACAACAATCTTATCCACATCATCAAAATCCCGGTATATGTCACTGGCTGAAATGGATTCTGCCGCCAGTTTCACCGGATACCCCAATTCATCAGAAAGCTTCTCATAACCGGTAATGCGTTTTTTCAGTTTCTCACTGTCATTTGAAAAATACATTTTCTGAGCCGTATACATCATAAATACCATCTGCTGCTGCGTAAGAAAAGCCAGAATCTGTTGTATATCCGGCTTCTCCAGTGCTGCTTCATATAGGATGTTTCCTTTGTTGTCACGTACCAGCGCCCCGTTATTAGACAGCATATAGCTGCATCCGCCGATGCATCTGCTGTATACCGCCATCATCTGCTCATCTCTGCCCGATGCAAAACAAATATGAATTCCAAGTTCCTTTGTTTTCATCAGCACCTCTCTGGTATAGCTGCTTATTCTCTTCTTACTGTTTAAAAGCGTTCCATCCAGATCGCAGACAATTAACTTTATATCATCCACCTAATCCGCCTCCTTTATCTCTGCTATCTGCCTGCAGAGTTCTTCACACATCCGTTCATACAAGCGCATGCCTTTATCTGCACTTGCACTGGCTGCATCCCCAAACGCTCCGGATTTCAAAAAACTTTTCCATGGAACTGCCGATGTGGCATACGCCTTTGGCACCTCTGGAAATTCACAGGTTGCTTTCTCCATCTGAACCAGCTCAGGTCTTAAATAGAGCATAAGTGAAGTCTCCAGTTCCCCCGCATGCCACACTTTTCCATTCCACAGGGGTGTCGTTAGAATATCCTGTACCCTTTTTTCGATTCCGCCAAGGGATATATGATACACCAGGGCCCGGCTGTCCTCATCCTTTAATGCGCGCAGCACTTCCGTGATTACTTTATGATTGCCGTTATGAAAGGAAAATATAAATAATCGCTTCGCCCCGGCTCTTTGTATGCTTTTTGCCGCCTGTACACAATATTCCTCCAGACAGGACGGGGAAATGGACACAGTTCCTTCATAGTCCCTGGCGGACCAAACCTGCCCGAAGGTGATACCTGGATAATAATACAGATCCTCTCGCCGGCTGACTTCTTCCGCCATCGCCTCTGCAATTATGGTATCCGTTCCCATTGGAAGGTGAAATCCATGTTCTTCCACAGAGCCTAAGGTCAGAATCACACCTTCACTGTTTTTTATTTTATTCTTTGCATCTTCCCAGTTTG
>NZ_JAWYAJ010000079.1:0-4301 GCF_034124845.1 Robinsoniella sp. | reverse complement strand
GGAAAAATCTTTATCTATGTATTGCATTAATTGCCTTACCTTGCTATTTACCATAGAGTCATCTTCCAATTGCCAAAAATGTCTGGTCAGTCCTTCCAGAAATTTGAACAGAACCAGCTTCCGAGATGAAATAGACCGAATGTGTCTCATAGAATAGATGATTAGGTCTAAGTAAACACTTTCCCCCTTAGAACACTCACCATCAATGGAGAGAACGCCATTTATGGTAAAGATTACGGTAACTGCAGTGAGTGAGTTGATATCAATTTCCTCAATTTCCAATTGTTCAGCAACTATCATCAAAGCATAACTATACCAGATAGCTTCATCGCGTGTTAAAGATTCAGTCGCGGAAAAACATATTTTCTCTTTGAGGTTTTCCGGAATGATCGGTTTGTAAAATGGAATACAATGACTTATTCGCAAGTGTAAAGCCCCCTTTCTAAATTATTATAATTATACACTAAAATTTGGAAAGAGGTCTTAAGAATAGCTTAAGTTAAGCTATAGAAGTTTTGAATATAGTAGGATCTGGATATGATGGGATGGTAATAAGGAAACCGACAGGTAAAATATATTGGTTACCTGCACTTTTTATTGAAAGCCGGATTTCTTTATGATAGACTATAAATATTGAGTATACATATCCAGTTTTTAAATTATTCAAAAGCATTACGAAATAGAGAGAAGGTAAACTATGAAACAACGGCAAAATTATAAAGAAATCTTTATAGATACCTTATTTGACATTATTGGTTCTTTTGCCCTGGCAATCGGTATATATTATTTTGCCGAAAAGGCTAATATTGCCCCGGGAGGAGTATCCGGTATTGCAATTTTAATCAAATACCTTTGGGGACTTCCAATTGGAACCATGACGCTGGTGATTAATATTCCGATTATTTATCTGGCATTTCGGTATCTGGGTAAGAAGTTTACATTTAAAACTCTGCGAACCCTGATAATCAGCAGCCTCATGCTGGATTATGTAGTAACGCCATATTTCCCCCAATATGCCGGTGACCGAATGCTGGGAGCGATCTTTGGCGGAGTTTGTATGGGATTTGGCCTGGGTGTTATTTTTTACAGAGGATCCACCACTGCGGGAACAGATATTATATCCTGTCTGATCGAAAGAAAATTTCCACATGTACAGATTGGGAGCGCTCTGATGCTGGTGGACTGCATTATCCTTGGACTCTCCATTATTGTATTTGGAAATATCGAATCCGGTTTGTTTGGAATGGTAGCCCTGTTTTGCCAGACCAAGGTCATCGACGGCATGATCTATGGTCTGGATAAGGGAAGACAGGTTGTGATTATGTCAGATAAGAATGAAGTTATCGCCGGAAGGGTAATTGAAGAAATGGAGAGAAGTGCAACCTTTATCAAAGGTCAGGGAGCATACAGCCAAAAGGATGCCCTGGTATTGCTGTGCGTGGTACGTATTCAGGAATACCATCAGCTGAAAACAATTGTATATAATGAAGATCCAAACGCTTTTATGATTGTAACAGAAGCAGACCAGGTCATTGGAGAAGGATTTAAACCCATTACAAAGCAAAGATAAGATAAAGATCAAGATAAACGCTAAAAGGAGAGTACATATTATGATTGAACGAAAAGATATCGTAAATTTGAATTTTCTAAAAAAAGAAGCCTGTACCGGGAGTTATCAGGGCATGCGATATAAAATTGAACTTGTTGAAAAACAACTCATTGTATCCATCTGGCCAGGTCCTTATTGCTCGGATGTTACTCCCGATGAAAAGAAGCAATTTAAAGAATTTGAAGCAAATGATCAAAATCTTGATCTGGTAGTGGACTGGTTAAATGAAGAGTATCGAAATCAGGAAGAAACCTGGAAACAAGTAACTTATTAACGCCTAAACTGCTCTAAGGAGAAAAGTAAATGATAACGCCAATATTAGAAACCAAAAGACTGATACTGAGACCTTTTTCCATGGACGATGCACAGGCGGTCTTCCATGGCTGGGAGAGTGATCCTGACGTGGCAAGATATATGTTCTGGTCAAGCCATAACGATATTCAAAAAACAATAGAGTGGCTG
The DNA here is from genome assembly GCF_034124845.1 of Robinsoniella sp. Lineage (NCBI taxonomy): Bacteria > Bacillati > Bacillota > Clostridia > Lachnospirales > Lachnospiraceae > Robinsoniella > Robinsoniella sp. The sequence goes on along the minus strand of NZ_JAWYAJ010000079.1, from coordinate 2,230 downwards.
ACCTTTGAAACAGGTAAAGTGGATGCAGATGATTGGTATCGCTGGGCATTTGTGAAAAAAGATACAGATGAACTGATTGGAACCGGTTTAATCTACATGGAAGAAGAATACAATAAATATGAAATCAGCTACAATCTTGGAAAAACTGCCTGGGGAAATGGATACACCACAGAAGCAATGCAGGAAATTATCCGATTTGCAGTAGAAGTATTAGAGATCGAAGAGATAGTAGGCAGACATGCAGCCGAAAATCCAGCATCTGAAAATGTAATGATAAAAATTAGGATTTCAATTTATTAAAAATATCCCCTATGAGTGCGGCGGCGGAACAAAAACATACGAAGGGAAAGAGTATTTATGGAAAAGACAGTAATTTTTGATTGGGACGGAACAGTTGCGGACACAGAATCCTTAATATTACAATCCTGGATTGAAGTTGGATTGAAACATGGCTTAGGTAATTTGAGGGACCTCTGTTACAGCTGTATAGGTACGACCAACCTTGCTACCCGTAAAATATTCTGTGATCAATTTGGCGGGGATTTTCCCTATGACGAATATAACAAAGAAATGCTGATCACTTTTAATAATATGTTAAAGAAAGACGGGATTCCGCTGAAAAAAGGATTGCTTGAAATGCTGAAATTCTTAAAAGAGAATAATTGTAATATCGCGGTTGCTTCGTCTACAAAAATCGAAATTCTAGAGGAAGAGGCACAAATGGCAGGTATACGGGATTATTTCCGGGTGATAGCCGGAGGGGATATGGTTCAAAAAAGTAAGCCCGAGCCTGATATTTTCCTGAAAGCTGCAGAAATGCTGCAGGTGAAGGCAGAAGAGTGCTATGTACTGGAAGATTCCTTAAACGGTATGCGTGCTGCCCATCGTGCCGGCATGAAGCCCATTATGGTGCCTGATCTGATTCCTCCAAATGATGAGATGCTAAACATAAGTCTTAAGATATTTCCCTCTCTGATTGAAGTCCGGGAATACTTTAGCGAGATTTGGTGTACAGTTTAATCCCAATAAATACCAGGTGATTGACAGACTGCTCTGGCACATAAAGAGGGACGGATGAACCGCCCCTCACATTTGTTATTTACAGGAATCACAGCTGCATTTTGCCGGCATATCAAAAGACGGATTAAATGCGTAGAAGTTTTTAAAATCAAGTTCATCCTGTACAGTACGCAGTGCTTCGCCGAATCTTTGATAGTGAACGACTTCTCTCGCACGCAGGAATCGGATTGGATCAATTACGTCAGGATCTTTTACGAGTCTGAGTATATTATCATAGGTAGTTCTTGCTTTCTGTTCTGCAGCAAGGTTTTCGTGGAGGTCTGTGATCGGATCTCCTTTAGACTGGAATTCACATGCATTAAAAGGAACTCCTCCTGCAGATTGAGGCCAGATTCCAACTGTATGGTCAACATAATAAGGTGCAAAACCGGAGCATTCTATTTCTTCCATTGACAGGTTCTTCGTTAACTGATGAACAATCGTAGACACCATCTCTAAATGTGCCAGTTCTTCTGTTCCGATATCATTTAAAACGCCCATTGCTTTTCTGTTGGGCATTGTGAAACGCTGGGAAAGGTATCTCATGGATGCACCCATTTCACCATCAGGTCCACCATATAGTTGTAACATATAATATCTTAAACCCTGGATTTAAAAGGGAAGGTACACGATCTCCAGCATCAGGAAAATATACCGATATATTACAATTGGCTGCAATAGCTAATGCTGTATGCCTTTTTAAAGTTCAGAAAAAAATTGTGATATTTCAGATATTCGATTGTTTATAAGATCTTTTAGTTGGATAGGATAAATTGACTGGATGAGTTTTCCGTAAGAAATAAAATAATCTGCAATGAATTTCTCTTCCCCTTTATTATAAAATCCTTTTATTATATATTCTCCATTGACAGTAATTAATTGCATAGAGGGGTAAATTTCTTTGTAAAACAAATCTGCTCCTTTTGGCAAAATATGAACTTCAAAATTTGAAGCATCTGAAGATTGAAAAATATTAGCCGAAAAATCAAGTAATTCCTTAATTGGTTTTGCTTCAAATGAATGATCTTCCATAATGCTTGTGATTTTGTCACAGCGGAACACGTGAACTTTTTTTGTATCATAATCGAATCCAGTTGCATACCACTGCCCAAATGAGGAAGAGATGTTAAAGAATTGTATATGATAGGTTATGTTAGAATTGTTCTTTAAA
>NZ_JAWYAJ010000078.1:0-2541 GCF_034124845.1 Robinsoniella sp. | reverse complement strand
GTACGGTATGCAGGACTCCCGGAATATAATAATTGGAAGATTTTAACCCGTCCGATGGATAACAGTAACGGTGATAGTCGTCAACGCTTAATCGGATGATAATGGCTGTTCCGTTTTTATACCGTTTTGCCAGTTTTTGATTCTGTAATAAAGAGGTTGTGGTATAACAGGTATTTTTTACGAAGAAGCGGTTGGTGTTGCCCAGATGATAAGCACTGATTTTACCATCGGCAGGACTTATCAGATGTGTTTCATCGTAATCAATCATCCGCTCTTCCGGTTTGATCTCCCGGGTGAAGAAATCATTAAAAGAATGATATGGCCTTGGTTCATAAGGCGACATATCAATACGATTCTTTTGTATAAAAGGTTTTATAATGCATCTGGATACCCCGGAATCTAAAAATCTTCCTGCAAATTGGGAAAACCCGGGACGGATCAGAGGCCATAACAAGAATCTTCCCCATAAAGAAGCATAAAGTTTACGCAGGATTTTATCCTGCGTTTCCTCGTTTTCATATATTTTTCCATTTCGGTCAATGTAGTTCATTATTATCCCCCTGAATAGCACAAGCCAGCTTGCGCTATTCTTTCATTCACAGTTTGAAAGCAATTTTCCTTCAAACGAATCACTTGCTGAATATCTTTCTTAAATGTGTGCATAAGGCAGGAATGAATCTCCAAACACGTCTCAGCGTTCTTAATAAAAATGTAAGAGCTTGCCAAGGATAATGACGCCGGCTACAATAATCACGATCATCATTTTATTGCCCGGCTTATAAACTTTAATTTTACTGATAAACAGGAATGCGACAAGCAGCATTACCCAAATCAGTATCCGCAGATATGTCTGCTGTCCGAAACTTGGACGCAGGAGATAAACCAGCGGAAAAATAATTGCGATAGATGTAACCGGAAGACCCTGATAGTGTTTGCGGGCTTCCGTGGTTTCCTGCTGTCTCTTCTCTTCCATGACATTAAAAAATCCTAGTCGGATGACCGCTGCCAATACATAGAGACACATGGCGGTTGTCCCCCAGAATCCCCGAAGTCCCAGCCCGTATCCTAAAAATGCAGGAAATGCGCCAAAACAAATCAAATCACAAAGGGAGTCAATCTGAATTCCAAATCTTTTTTCATCGTCCGTACGCTCTCTGGTACGGGCTACTTTACCATCCAGCATATCGCAGATACCGGATATTACAAGACAGGCAATTGCCGTCGTAAAACGGCCATCTAATGCTTCTGTCATTCCGTATACAGAACTGATCAGTCCTAAATATGTTAAAATAACCGTATAATTATAAAATCCTATCCACATGGTATATTATCCTTCTCCCTCTTTGCCGCTTCTCTTTTAACGGCTGCTCTGGTTATGCTGATATGGGCATATATCGTTACAAGTGCACTGATAATCAGCAATGCATAATAACTGATGCCTCTGCTTAACAGCATTCCCGATAAAATTAATGCAGGCCCGAATATCGGTTTGAATATAGACATAAATAAAGCTTCGCTTGCGCCGATACCGCCCGGTAACGGAAGCATGTCTACAGAAATTGAAATAGTTGCCTGCAAGGTGACGATCTCAAACGCGCTGAATTCGTGAAGTCCGAATGCCCGGTATACAAAATAAGTAGAAAAGAACAGGCAAAACCGCTGGAATATGGAAATCAGAATGATATTAAACACAACCAGCTTATGATCCCTGAAATAATAGGCGGAATCACGGTACTTATCCATAGCGTTTGAGAGACGTTCCGTTCTCTCCGGTTTGTGTTTCATAATACGAATTTTCTCTAATAGATGCAATCCCAAATGCATGAGCTTTTTTGTGAAATTGGGCAGAAATATTAAAATGAACATCAGTGCCACGCATCCTACATTTAAAATCAGACCCAGGTACAGGAAAAATGCCGTATCTTTCATGTAATTGTCTACCAGCGGGCGAAATCCGACGATCAGTACCAGTCCGACTAATACCAGTACAAATTTATAAGTAACGGTAACAATCATCAGTACAAGAGATGCTACTGGGATTTCTACCTTATCCCTGCTCATGTAATAAATCTGAGCCGGCTGGCCGCCCGATGCGGATGGGGTGATGCAGCTGAAGAAGAATCCGATGAAACTATATTTGATACAGTTTCGCATGGGGATCTTCTTATTCAGTGAGTTCATCATATAGTGGATGATTACCGATTCACTGCAGACAAATACAATTACCAGGGCAATACCAAACCAGATATACCCTTTTTTCGCCATTTTAATGGTTTCCCAAATGGCACTCAGTTCCTGTCCTTTAAACAATTCATAAAATGTAAAACCGAAAAGAGCAAAAAGAAACAGGCTCTGAAGTATGTTTTTTTTGTTTTTCTTTAAAAATTCCACGCATTTCCCTCTTTTCTAAATTATCCTCTGGATAATTATAGAATAAATTTATCAATATTCTATCAATATTTTGCGTATCTTACAATTTATTTTTACAAAAACTTTCTTAAGAAACTCATAATATTTATATTTCCTGCTCAAATAAAATGC
>NZ_JAWYAJ010000077.1:0-4392 GCF_034124845.1 Robinsoniella sp. | reverse complement strand
ATGCTTTTGAAAATTGTTCTTGTAATTCATCCATAAACTTTCTTTTCTCCTCTATGGTATTCCTACAGATTACCATAACATTTTTGACATATCCTGTCAACTTTTGTTCCTGAGATTCCACAAAATAAATAAAAAAGATCCCGCAAAAATACATAAATCGGATATATTAAACACGATTTGGCGAAACTTTTTCCATTTTGTGTGAAAGCTGAAGTAGTCTACTACGTATCCACGCTTTATCCTGTCGTAAATATTACTTGCCGCACCTCCCAGCACCAGGGCAAATCCGGTCTTTAAAAGGCCCATTCCTTTTTTGCCCAGAAGCCAGAGATAAGCGAAGAGGACTCCCACCGTCATCCCGGTTGACAGCCCGGCTACAAACTCCTGCTTTTTATCCAGAAAATTTAACATAGCGCCTTTGTTATGGTATTTGTGAAGAATGATTTTGCCGCCCAGTATTTCTTCATCTTTTCCAATTTCTCTGGTATTCTCAATTTTGTCTTTTATAAAATAATCCGCGATAAATATAATTACCGGTATCAGAATGTATATCATAGGCTTATCCCTCCAGCGCAGGTACTCCCCGCATGGTGATCAGCGGTCCTCCTGTATGATCAATATAAGCTTTTGTAATGGTTACCTTGCCTATATTATCGTCCTTTGGAATCTCATACATAATGTCCAGCATAAACTCTTCAATAATTGCCCGGAGTGCTCTTGCCCCCGTCTTCTTCTCCAAAGCTTTTTTTGCAATGGATTCCAGTGCTTCATCATCGAAATCCAGTTTCACTTCGTCCAGTGCAAGCAGTTTCTGGTACTGCTTTAAAATAGCATTCTTTGGCTCTTTTAAAATCTGTACAAGCATCGCCTCTGTCAATCCCTGTAGTGTATATACGATTGGGAGACGTCCGATAAATTCGGGGATCATTCCAAAGGTCCTGATATCATCCAGTGTAACTTTTTCCAGGATATCCGGATCCTCATCATATTTATCTTTCAGATCTGCTCGGAAACCAACCGATGCCTGCTTATTTAAACGTTCCTTAATGATATCTTCCAGTCCCGGGAATGCTCCGCCGCAGATAAAAAGAATATTTCTGGTATTTACCGTTGTCAGAGGCACCATAGCATTTTTACTGTTCGCTCCTACCGGAACTTCTACATCAGCGCCTTCTAAAAGCTTTAACATCCCCTGCTGTACGGATTCACCGCTTACATCTCTCTGATTGGTATTCTTTTTCTTGGCGATCTTATCAATTTCATCAATGAATACAATTCCTCTTTCCGCCTTCTCCACGTCATTGCCTGCTGCCGCCAGCAGTTTGGAAATGACACTTTCAATATCATCTCCAATATAACCGGCTTCCGTAAGGGATGTGGCATCCGCAATAGCAAGCGGTACATCCAGAAGCCTTGCAAGAGTCTTCACAAGATAGGTCTTTCCGCTTCCGGTAGGCCCGATCATCAGCATATTGGACTTTTCAATTTCTATGTCATCCATACTTCCGGTAGCCACTCTCTTATAATGGTTGTAAACGGCAACAGATATAACTTTCTTTGCCTTTTCCTGTCCAATGACGTATTCGTCCAGACTTGCTTTGATCCTGTGAGGTGCGGGGATAGACTTTACATCAAATTCCTTTTTCGGCTCCTCTTTTGGCTTTTTTTTCTTGACCTTCTGCTGATTTGGAATCTTATTCGTAAGGTCAGACAGGTTTACCATATTTATATTGGACATATTCATCAGATCATTGTATGGAATATTACCGTTGTTCATTGTATCAAATGCCTTTTGCATACATTCCGAACAAATATGAATACTGTTGGGGAGATTTACCATCTTACCGGCTTTGCTTTCCGGGCGCCTGCAAATAAAACAGACCTCTTCATATTCATCTTCATCCGGCTTATCTTTATTTTTTTCTGACTTTGTATTTTCTTCGGTCTTTGTAATATCTGCTGTCATATTTTCATCATCAGAATCAACAGCATCCACTACATCTTTATCATATATTTCATCTTTTTTATCTGACATATTATTTCCTCTCTTTTGCACAAACTACTACAAGTAACTATATCATAGTCAAAAAGCTCGCACAAGTGAAGATTTTATAAAATCTATAAAAAACCGTTCCAGGATCTCCAATTCCTGGAACGGTTATACTTTTTTGCTGACAATACTTAATTATTAAAGTTGAAGAACTGCTCCATTCCGTTACCTCCCTGGTTTGGGATCATCGGTGAAGCCTGGCCTTGCTGTGACTGTCCGTTTGAGGAACCATCACTCTGGGGCGTCGCTTCACTGCTCGTGGTATCCGCACTCTGCTTATCTAACGTAACGCTGACTGTTCTGGCTTTGTATTCACCGCCTTCGGCTGCCTGAACCTCTAAGTCAATTGTTTCCCCAGCCTTATAATAATTCATTCTGTCATATAAATCATTTGCTGATGTTATGGAAATACCGTCAATCTTTGTTACAATATCTCCTTTTACCAAACCTGCTTTTTCTGCTGCGGAGCCTTCCACAACTTCGTATAAGAATGCACCGGAAGGCATATTATAAACCTGCTTTGCTTCCTCTGAAACGTCTACCGGTTTTACACCCATGTAGCCTTTTTCGCTGCTTTCTACTTTTGATCTTGTGGTACGGTTCATTAAATCATCCAAAATTGGTTTTGCTGTATTAATCGGAATGGCATATCCCATCCCCTCAACACCTGAGGATGCTGCTTTTACAGAATTGATTCCGATTAACTGTCCGTTGATGTTTAATAAAGCGCCGCCGCTGTTACCAAAGTTAATCGCTGCATCTGTCTGAATCAGGCTGTTCGTAACTGTTCCGGAAGTGGTCTCAACGCTGACTTCACGGTTTAACGCACTGATGATGCCGGATGTAACAGACTGACCGTAGCCAAGTGCATTACCGATTGCAATTGCCTGCTGTCCTACCTGCAAGCTCTCAGAATCACCGATTTCTGCTATTTTAACCTGGTTTAGAACATCTGCCGGAATATCGCTTAACTGTACGGCTACCATTGCCAGATCATGTTCCGGATCCGTTCCTTTTACCTGTGCCTGAACAACTTTATCTTCCTGGTTTTCTACATTTACGGTGAAGCATACCGTCAGGTTTTCAGAGCCTTCCACTACATGGTTATTAGTCGCAATCAGTAACTCTTTATCATTTTTACCTATGATGATACCCGAGCCGCTGCTCTCTTCTTCCTGGGACTGTGTTCCGTAAAAATAGGTCTGAACTTCCTTTACTGTCTTACTGGTAATTGCTACGATGGAAGGCATTGCATTTTCAGCAACCTTCGCTATATCGGTGGATGATGTACTGACTGTACTGCCCTCTGCTGTCTTATTCTGCTCATTTACCGTTCCTGTGGAACTGATTTTGGCTTCTGTTTCCTGTGTCCGGGGGAAAACTTTATTGCCAACATAATCGGTAAGCTGGAACGAAGCACTTGCCACTACACCAAATACAACTGCTACCGATGCTGCCACTGCAATCTTGGACATTATGGTTTTTTTCTTCTTTGGCTTTTCATACCGCGGCGGGTTCGGATTCTGTCCACCTGTCTGATAGGAACCGTATGAATGCTGTTGTTGCTGCTGATTCATCTGCTGCTGTGGCTGCTGTTCTTCCTGTCTGTTGTCCCTGTCATACGCATAATGATAAAATGAACTGTCAGATGTCTGCCCGTTTTGATTGCCTGAATTTGTCATCTGATTTTCCTGTCGGGCATATGCCTGATCCTCTGCTGTATCAGCCGATGTAAAAGTCTCTGCTGCATCGGGTGTCTCCATGGTGTCTGATGTCCTTGTTGTATCAATCGTACCTGTCGTATCTGTCATCTCCGACGAATCATATATCATACTTTCATTTGACGGCTGTTCATCCCGTTGTCCATAAACATCGTCCTGTCTGTATCCTTCTCCAGTATTAGAAGGGGTACCTCCGGTTACATTATTTTGTTCTTTATCGTTAAATTCATCATACATTTGAATTACCTCCTCGTATTTTTTCTCTTTGTTATTTTCTGGTATCAGTTTAACAATCAAATGTGTTCAATCTGTGATAAAACTTTTAAAAATATTTGAAACGACAAAAATATCAAAAAATGTTGAAATAAAATATGGACGCAGTACTTTCGGAGTTACGGACCACACTTAAAATCCTGTATTTCCTATTGTACTGCGCCCATGCTGATTCTATTCAATAAGCATACACAAATGTATCTTCCTGGTACTCCATTCACAGCTGTTTACCCAATGCTGTACTAGAGCGTGTTTGAAAATTAAAAGTTGCACAAAACAAATGTTTTGCATCCCCGTTTTATGGTAAAATAAAGAAAAAGGGGTGTTTTATATGTTGAGACGATATGA
>NZ_JAWYAJ010000076.1:1747-4107 GCF_034124845.1 Robinsoniella sp. | reverse complement strand
ATGTTTGATAACTACATAACCATGTTCAAGGATAAAGTTTTTTATACAGCATTTGTAAACAATCTGATTTACCTGCTGATTGTGGTGGTCATACAGTTATCGGTTGGATTGTTGTTTGCTATATTGCTGACTTATATGACGAAACGGGTAACGCTTGTAAAAACGTTGTATTATGTGCCGTGTATCGTGACTACCGTAGCTGTAACCCAGCTGTTTCGCAGCATTTACGCTACAGAACCTATGGGACTTTTTAACCAGATCTTGAATTCCGTGGGACTGGGCGGGCTTGCGACTTCCTGGCTTGCGAATGTTAAAACGGTGCTGGCAGCTGTTTCCGTGCCGGAAGGCTGGAGATTTACCGGCATGTATATGGTAATCTTCTACGCAGCTCTGGTATCACTGGATCCTTCAGTCTATGAAGCAGCTAAAATGGATGGGGCATCGGAACGTCAGATCCTGTTTAAAATCAAAATCCCCCTGATCAAAGATATTCTGCTGCTCACTCTGACCATGTGCCTGACGGGAGCGCTGAGAGGATTTGACATACCGTTCCTATTAACCGGCGGAGGTCCAGGAAATACCAGTGAACTCATGTCAACTTATATGTATAAGAAAGCATTTTCCAGCAATCAGTACGGTTATGGAAGTGCGCTTGCCGTTTTTATTATTATTGAAAGTGTATTGGTGGTATTTACACTTCGGAAGCTGTTTACCAGCAGAGAGGAGCGGGAAATAAAAGCGTTGGAAAGGGAACGAAGAAAACAGAGGAGGGCAAAAGGATGAAAAGAAAAGCCTGGAAAATTATTTTTATTATATTCATTCTGGGATTTCTGGTGATTCAGATTTATCCGGTAATCTGGTTATTTATCGCCAGTATTAAGCCTTCTGTGGAGCTTGCCAGCGCACCATTTGCACTCCCCAGCAAAGTGACCTTTGAAAATTTTATGAATGTTCTTTCAGATGGAAAAATTGGCGGTTATATGTGGAACAGTTTAAAAGTGACCGGAATATCCCTCATATTAATTGTGGCATTAAGTGCTACTGCAGGTTTTGCCATTTCCAAATTTAATATCAGGATGAACCGTGGGATTTATGCATTTTTTACATTTGGAATTATGGTACCGGTTCAGATTACCCTGATTCCCCTCTTTATTTTCTACAGCAAAATGGGGGTGCTAAATACCAGCTTTTCCATGATTCTGCCCCAGGTAGGATTTGCACTGCCTCTTTCGGTTATGATGTTTGTAAGCTTTTACAGTTTTGTGCCTAATGAACTGATTGAGGCATCTATTGTAGACGGCTGCTCATCCTACCGCATATTTGGACAGATTGTCTTCCCTTTGGCTAGAAATACGGTTATCACCATCGCTTCTATGTACAGCATCCTGATCTGGAATGACTTTATATTCGCCAATACCTTTATCAGTGATTCCAAGGCTAAGACCGTAGCTATGGGGTTGAAAGATTACGTGGGTGCGTTTGGAAATGTAGACTGGGGTTCCACTTTTGCAGCTATTGTAATTTCAATTCTGCCTCCGCTGGTGATTTACTTCTTGCTGAATAAATGGGTGACAGCGGGAATGACCATGGGAGCTACGAAGGGATAATAATTGGTAAATAAATGTACGATCACGGTTGTTACCGGATTATGAATCAGGAGGGAAATTCATATGGAGAGATATGGAAGCCTGCCCGGAGAATTAAGCGCAATGCCATTTTTCCGGCACGGAAGATCAAGGGCTGTAAATGCGGAGAATCCCACAGGAGAAAAGGGAAAGGGCGGTATGGCGGCAGGTGTCCTGGGGCCTTCCAGGAAAGGAAGCCCATGCCTGAAAAATATTCCACCCGGAGAAACGGTAATTCTGGGGGATATGAAGGGATGCGGCATCATCAGCCATATTTGGATTACGGTGGATAATCAGACGTCACCCGGGGATTGTTTTGTCCTTCGGGATCTGATACTGCGCATGTACTGGGACGGGGAAGAAGATCCCTCGGTGGAGGTACCCCTGGGTGATTTTTTCTGCTGTGGATTCGGTAAAGAATGCATGGTGAATTCACTCCCGATCGTGGTGGTGCCCGCAAGAGGATTTAATTCCTATTTTCAAATGCCGTTTCACAGAGGTGCGCGCATTACACTGGAGAATCAGCATGTAAATCAGATTCCGGCATTTTTCTATCAGATAGATTACTGTCTCTATGATTCACTGCCGGAAGAATGCAGCTATTTTCATGCCAGCTGGAGAAGACAACCGTTAACGGAGCCGGGGGTGGACTACATCATAGCAGATGGGATCAGGGGAAAGGGGCATTATGCCGGAACCTATCTTGCCCTGTCCACTTTGCAGCGATATTGGTGG
>NZ_JAWYAJ010000076.1:0-1737 GCF_034124845.1 Robinsoniella sp. | reverse complement strand
TATTGGTGGGGAGAAGGAGAGGTGAAGTTCTACATAGACGGTGACCTGGAATACCCCACGATTTGCGGAACGGGAATGGAAGATTACTTTGGCGGCTCCTGGAGCTTTGCTTCCCAGGAAGAACATAAGACCGTGGAAAATACCTATTCTACTCCATATCTGGGTTATCCTTATTATTCCAGGCATGATGAGCTGGTTTTCCATCCCTATCATAATGATGATTGTCCGCCTATGAGAGGATTTTACCGGTGGCATATACCGGATCCGGTGTTTTTCGAAGAAGATCTGCGGGTGACGGTTCAGCAAATCGGTGTCTCACACAATGGTTTATTTGAGCGGCAGGACGATCTCTCTAGTGTGTCATACTGGTATCAGTCAGAGCCACACCAGGCGTTTCCTAAATTGCCCTGCAGAGAAAAACGCTGGCCCAGATAGGCCTAATTTTAAAGACAGAATATCATGCAGTTATATTGTAAATCAAAATTCCCTGTGATAAAATATAGGTATAAATTTACAAAGGGGATACATTTTGAAGAAAACATGTACATATATAGGTGCAGCCTTACTTTCTATTCTACTGCTTAATGGCTGCGGAAATAAAGTTACGGTAATAGAGCAGCCTTCATTCACTTCTGGCAGTGAAATGGAAGCAGATTATTCGACAAAGGCAGTTAAAGTCATGGAGCAGGCAGATAACCGCTCCAATGATCCAATGGAAAATCTCTATAGCTTTACCATAAAATTGGGCAAACAGAAGCTGACATTTCCCATGAGTTATACCGCTTTAACCGATAAGGGATTTCAAACAACAGATTCCCTGCGCCAGGAACTAAACCCTCTTGAGATATCAGAGGATAAGCTGTTCATCCATGATGGAATAGCAGTATATGCCCAGTTTTTTAATGACACGCCAAATGTTCAGAAACTGGTAGACTGCAGTGTGGCGGGAATCATTATAGATACTTCTATGCTGGCCGATGATACTGACCGGGTAGTGTTGCCAAAAGGGGTTACGCTGGGTGTTTCTACACGGGCGGAGATCGAGTATTTATACGGACCACCTGACAATACCTATGAGCTGGAAGGGGACACACAGCTTTCCTATGAATACGATTCCGGACAGAATATACTGTTAAATACCGATCATGATACAAAAGTCGTGGACAGTATAGATTTGCACTGTTATAAGCCTATTTCCAGGAATCTGCAGCTGCAGAGCAGGGCGGTAATGGAAGTGGATGTTATAAAAGAAAAAGAGGAATCTTCCCGCTACAAGCAGCCTGTTGACCTGGGAGATGATATTTACAGTTCCGTTGTGGAATTCGATCATGAGCTATATGAACTGCCGGCACCTGTGAAGGAATTTTTGGACCATGGATGGACGTTGGAACAACTGGTATCCAATGTGGAAAATGAGAACCAGGAGGTGTCCGGGATGTCCAATTCCCAGATCATTCTAACGAAGATGGATCAAGACCTGCAGACCACAGTGAAGAATTACAGTACTACGCCCGAGTCTGTGGAGGATTGTTATGTGACGAATATATCCGCAGGTTCCAAAACTGCAGATGTAGAAATCATGCTTCCAACAGGAATAACCAGAGGGATGTCGGGAAAAGAACTCAGAAAATTATTAAAAAAAGTAAAGTATACGAAAGAACAAACTCCAAAATCCACGGTTTATATCGTCCGAAAAGGAGAAAACGCGCCGGCTGTTACGGAAATTATTCTGGATTC
>NZ_JAWYAJ010000075.1:0-2926 GCF_034124845.1 Robinsoniella sp. | reverse complement strand
TGAAAAACGAATCTATTAAATGTTCCGTAAACAACTGTACTCATCATGCTGAAACAGAAAACTACTGCACACTTAACGCTATTAAAGTTGGAACACACGAATCAAACCCAACTAAAATCGAATGTACAGACTGCGAATCTTTCGTAAACAAAAGCAAATAAATATTTTATCAGAGAGGAGCCTGCTGCTCCTCTCTATTTATATTAAATGCACATTTGAAAATTGCTTTCAGCGTACTGTATATTCCCATATGCCTGGTTATCCCTGGTTATTGATCAGGCATGGAATTGGTCTGCCATTGCGAACTTGCTTTTTCTTTACATTACTGATAAAATATAGCCACTAAAGATAAGGAGGACTATTTTAATGGGTTGTACGAATAAAAAACCTTGTACCTGTACATATGACTGCCCTCGTCACGGTAAATGCTGTGAGTGTGTGGCACATCACCGGGATCACAACGAAGGAGTGCCCGGATGCTTTTTTTCAGCAGAAGCAGAAGCTACCTATGACCGCAGTATAGAAGCACTCTGCAAAGATAATGGACTCATCTGATCATTATTGTATTCTATTACATATTTCAATATGCCAGACTTAATTGCCCGGCATAGAAAAAGCCTTGCATATTTATGAAATTAATCATAGATATCAAGGCTTTTCTAATTCAAATATATAATGTTTTTTAATCATTGCGGCAATATGCTTTTTTCTGCCACTAATCTGCCATTATATCATGAATTGCAGAGACTGAATTCTATAGATCAGCCATAACATCATGAATTGTAGCGATTAGATTATATTTATTCTGCCACCATATTATTAATTGCGGTAACTAATGCATGAATGGATGCCTGGATAATATCCTGGTCTACGCCTGCCCCCCAGAAAAGTATGCCGTCTTTATTGCGGATTCCCACATAAGCAATCGCTTTGGAGCTGGAGCTCTGTTCCAATGCATGCTCCTGGTAAGTGATTAAATCGTATTCCAGGCGGAATTGTTTCTTCAGTGCATTGCTTACTGCGTTCAGACGTCCGTTTCCGGCTGCGATTGCAGTGCGGCTTTCTCCGTTTACATTTACAACAACCTCTGCTATGATGCCATTATGTTGCTTGAAATGTACTTCCGTAATATCGTAAGGCGTTGCAATGTCTTCGAATTTGTCCTTGAACAACTGGAAGATTTCTTCCGGCATAAGTTCTTTGTGCTGTTCGTCTGATACAGATTTTGCCGCATATCCCATGGCTTCTCTCATCTTTGCCGGTAAGTTCAGGCCGAAATTCTGTTCCAGAATATATCCGATACCGCCTTTTCCGGACTGGCTGTTAATGCGGATAACATCTGCTTCGTAGAGCCTTCCCACATCCGTAGGATCAATTGGCAGGTATGGAACTGTCCACTGATCACAGTCATGGTCTTCACGGTATTTCATACCCTTGGCAATTGCATCCTGATGGGAACCGGAGAATGCTGCAAATACCAGTGCGCCGCTGTATGGGCTTCTCATATCGATCTTCATTCCGGTAAACTCTTCATATGCGTCACAGATTGCCGGCATATTGCTAAAGTCAAGTTCCGGATCTACACCCTGGGAATACATATTCATTGCCAGTGTTACGATGTCCACATTACCGGTACGTTCTCCGTTACCGAACAGTGTACCTTCGATTCTGTCGGCACCTGCCAGAATACCCAATTCCGCATCTGATACACCGCATCCTCTGTCATTGTGGGGATGCAGGGAGACAATTACATTTTCGCGGTATTTCATGTTATCGCACATATATTCAATCTGGCTTGCGTAAATGTGGGGCATGGAGTGCTGTACGGTACTAGGCAGATTGATGATCACCTTATTGTCAGGGGTTGGCTGCCAGACTTCCAAAACTGCATTACATACTTCCAGCGAATATTCCACTTCTGTTCCCGTAAAGCTCTCCGGACTGTATTCGAAAGAAAAATTCCCTTCCGTTTCTGCTGCCAGTTTCTTTAATAATGCCGCACCTTCCACTGCAATATTCAGTATTTCTTCTTTTGATTTCTTGAATACCTGTTCTCTCTGCGCATAAGAAGTAGAGTTATATACATGGACAACTGCTTTTTTTGCTCCTTTTAATGCATCAAAGGTCTTACGGATAATGTGCTCTCTCGCCTGTGTCAGTACCTGAATGGTTACGTCATCCGGAATTAAATTTTTCTCAATTAAAGCTCTCAAAAACTGATATTCTGTATCTGAGGCTGCCGGAAAACCAACTTCAATTTCTTTGAAACCGACTTTTACCAGTAATTTGAAAAAATCAATCTTCTGATCTAACGACATGGGTACGATCAGTGCCTGATTCCCATCTCTTAAGTCAACACTGCACCAGATTGGCGCTTTTTCAATATATTCTTTCTTTGCCCAGTTCATTGCATTTACCGGCGGCATAAAATACTGCCTTGTGTACTTATTCACGTTTTTCATATTTCTGATCTCCTTTTCTTCTTGGCTTTGACAGCATTGCTTTATTCCTGTGGGCAATGAGCCATACAGACTCGCTGGCGCATCCATTTGGTGACTGCAGCAGAGTTTTTGACTTTTGAAGCAATGCATTTCCATTTGTTCCATTTATATGTTGATAATCGTCTGCAATTGTTAAATGTTAGATAACAACGTATTTTTGGAAACAAAAAAGCCTTTCGTCTCCTGACAATCCTGTTGTCATTTAGAGACGAAAGACTAAAATATACTTGTCTTGCGCGGTACCACTCTATTTTATGAATTTCTTCATACACTCATCAGATACGGATTCTATAGAATCTTATATCCTACCCAGATAACGGTTGGGGATCCGTCTGCGTCTACTCTTCTCTATCCAGCATTTAAACTTTATTAAGAATTTGGGGCAGCCGCTCCAAGGTGAGTTCCAATTCCTTCCTCAACTGTCT
>NZ_JAWYAJ010000074.1:0-6409 GCF_034124845.1 Robinsoniella sp. | reverse complement strand
GAAAAAAAATGTCAGTGTTCCGCAGCCGTCAATCTGTGCAGATTCCCAAAGTTCCTCCGGCAGAGTATTTCCAAAAAATGTCCTGGCGACGACAATGTAGTACGTAACCACGGAAAACGGCAGTACCATAACCCAGAAATTATCCAGCATCTGAAATTGTTTGATTGCCAGGTAGGTGGGAATCAAACCGCCTGTAAAAAACATGGGAATCAGGAAAAATACCGTCAGAAACTTTTTACCGTAAAGGTCCTTCCGTGAAAGGGCATAGGCTGCAGGAATATTCGTTACCAGCGTAATTACAGTACCAATTACCGTATAGAGAATGGTATTCTTGTAACCGATCCACAACTGTGAGTATTCAGCCAGCTTGCGGTAGCCTTTTAAGGTAATTCCCTTGGGAAAAAATGTGATATTCCCCGCAGCTACTTCTGCTGGATTACTGAAGGAAGCGATGATAATAAAATACATCGGATAGAGTACAATAATCAAAATAATAATGGCAATCCCATAGAGAAAAATATCAAAGATTTTATCCTCTTTCGATTTTTTGATCTTCATTCGTTTAACGGCAATTCCTTTTGATGTCAATTTAATCTCCCACCTATATCAGAGATGTATTGCTCATCTTTTTTGATATCTGATTCACCAGAAGCAGAAGCGCAAGGTTAATCACGTTATTAAAAAGACCGATTGCCGCAGAAAGGCTGTATTGGTTGCTGACCAATCCCATCTTATATACATAAGTTGCAATGATCTCACTGGTTCCGCTGTTCAGTGTATTCTGGAGCAGATATACCTTTTCAAATCCAATTCCCATTACACTGCCGGCTCGAAGTATGAACATAATTGTTGCCGTAGGCAGAAGCATGGGGATATCAATATGCTTTAATTTCTGCCATTTACTTGCTCCATCCATGGTTGCCGCTTCATACAAAGACGGATCTACCGCAGATAGTGCTGCTATGTAAAGGATACTGTCCCAGCCCACATGCTGCCATGCCTCCGTCCATACATAGATACTGGGAAATGCTCCCGGCGATCCCATGAGATTAGGCAATGTTATTCCTGCATAACTTAGAAGCTTTGCAATAATTCCATGACTGGGCGACAAGAACAAAATAATCATCCCGCACATTACAACGGTTGATATGAAATGGGGCAGATACGTGGATACCTGAAAAAACTTCCTGAATTTTGTTCTGGTAATCTGATTACACATCAGCGCCAGTGCAATTGGCAGCGGAAATGTAACAACAATCGTATAAAGGCTGATTACAAGTGTATTTCGTATGGTGGGCCAGAATTGATAAGAATTAAAATACTGTTCAAAGTTTTTAAGACCAACCCACGGACTTCCTAAAATTCCTCCAGCCGGTGTAAAATTTTTAAAAGCAATAATGACTCCATACATGGGATAGTACATAAACAGCAGCATAATGATAATTGCCGGCAGCATCAGCAGATATAAAGCCCGGCTTCTCTTAATGCCTTTTTTCATCACCTGAAACCTTTGTTTTGGTAAAACAGCGGTCTTTGTTTTGCGCATCTTCCTTTCCTCCCTGTTCAATGATGAACCTATTATATAAAATGCGCGGAATATTTTCTGTAATTATTAAGTTGTGCACTAACAAAAAAGAGGCGGATTTTCCACCTCTTCTCACCTGATCTAACAGATATTTAATAAAATTCCGTTTTTTTGTTAATCAATCTCATTTTTCTTTACTGTAAGGGTGTACTTCTTTCCTTCGCTTTACGCATCCGGTACTCGTTTGGAGTCACGCCTGCCCAGTCACGGAAAGTTTTACTAAAATAAGAAAAATTACTGTACCCTACTTCCATCGCTATTTTACTCACCGGAAGTGCAGTATCCTCCAGATATTTTCTCGCTCTTTCCATCCTCCTGGATGCTATATAAGAAGTGATGGACATCCCTGCAGCATTCATAAAAATACGGGAAATATAATCTTCCGAGAGATAGACCTGGGCTGCCAAGGTCTTTCTGGATAAGTCTTCTTTCAGATTTTCTTCAATATACCGCTTCAGGCAATCCACCACAGATTCCTGCCTGCAGTCACTCTTTTGATTCCCCTCCAGCTTTTCAAACAGGAATCTGATAAATGCCCTCCAGCCTTCCATCGTCCGGTAAGCATCTTTTTCATAGCTTTCAAATTCCTGCATTTCAAAGATCGATTCTAATACCTGCCCGCGCTCCCGCAAATGCCTTTCAATCAGTCCCGTGGTCTTCTTATGGAAAGCCTGCAGCATCTGAACCTTCATGATATTTTCCCGGGAACAGGTATCGGTATATTCCAGTATTTCCTTCTGCATATACATAAAATCAGCGGACCGTTCCAGCTCTGCAAACCAGTTTTCATCCGGAAAACACGCTTTGGCATCCCGCGATTCCTGTCTCAGCCAGTCGCCTTCCCCCAATACCGGATTATCACCGGGTACCGCCTCCATTTCCATCTGTTCCAAATGTTCCAGGCTGTGATGCAATTCTCCCACTGTTCCCACGCTCCCGGCATAAATGCAGACCGGCTGTGCAATTACCCTTTGCAGGCAGCGGCATAGCTCCTGCTTTTTTTCTTGCAGACAAATTCCAGCCGGCTCCTTGCATATTAACATCCATTCACAGGCATCCACACGGATCAGTGCTTCCGCCTGCCCGCCCTCCAGTATCTTTCTCACATGGCTGCTGACCAGGATCTGAAACCGAACGGCATCTTTTTTTCCTTTGTGATCCCTGTCCGGAAATATGCGTATAAAATTCAGGCTGAAGTCTGCATCCCCATATATCTGCCGTAATTCCTTTTCCGCCTCCGTCTGCCTCCTGGAATTTTGTGCAAGCAGGAACGTTTCCCACAGATTCAGATTTCTGTTCCCGCCTCCATGATCCCCTTCCTTTTCCTCCACCCGCTTAATACTCCTCTGTAATGCTATTTCCAGTTCCTCAGTCGTAACAGGCTTCACCAGATACTCACTGGAATTGAGCTGCATGGCTTTTTGGGCATAGCTGAAATAAGCATAGCTGCTAAGGAAAATGCATTCCACCGGAAGCTGTTTCTGACGAATCCACTCCAGCAATTCCAGACCGCTTCCCTGGGGCATCTCAATATCCGACAGGAGAATCTGAATGGGCATTTCTTCCAGAAGCTTCATTGCCTGTCTAATATTACTGGCTGTGAGCACATTGCTGATTCCAAGACGTTCAAAATGAACCGTCTTTTCCAGTTTCTCCGTTACCAGCCTGTCGTCATCTACTATCAACATACTTATTTCCATAAACATCTTCCCTTCTGCAGTATTTCCCACCGCTCTGCATCTTTTCTGTTCACCATATTTGCATTATATTTGCATTATCTTTGCAAAAAATGCACAGCGCTGAAAAATACTTTTTTTCTATTTTAGCATAATTAGGGTGTGATATCTACCTGATCCGGCGTGTTTTAGAATTGCTTTCATAAAAATATAAGCACAAATTTACAGCTGAAAATCTTCCATATTGGATTTTCAATGTCCATATTTTCTTTTTCCCTATGTTTTTCTTAATATAATCCCAAGCTTTTTTATAAATGATTTATTTCCCTGCCATACTTAGGACACAATTCTTCGGTATACTAATAACATCAAATGAAGGACAGCGGTTTCACAGCATAATAATTTGAAACTGATCAGTAGTGGATTGCCGTTGGACTTCGCCTAACAATTATCCAACAATATTGGATAACATAAACTTTTTCATAACTCAGCCCTGTACGCTACGTACAGGGCTCTCCCTCCGTTTAGGGGATCAATTATCTGTTCATTCATTCCAATTCCCAATTTATCACATTGACTTTACCCTTAGGGTAAGGTGTAAAATACAGACAGGCGAAAAAGTTACGCCGAAAGGAGGATATTCCATGTTATCCATTGGAGAGTTTTCAAATATATGTAAAGTTTCCACAAAGACCCTTCGCTATTATGCTGAAATAGGCCTGATTCTGCCGGATGAGATCAACCCGGAAAACGGTTACCGGTATTATTCTGTGGAACAGCTGGAGACCATGTTATTTATCAACCGCCTGAAATCCTACCATTTTTCTTTAGAAGAAATCAAAGCTGTCCTTGAGGCAGACGAACTGCAGGAAGAAAAGCTTTGTCAGGAACTGACCCGAAAGAAAAAGGAAATGGAACGGCAGGTAACCGAATTTCAGAAGACTTTAAATCAGTTAAATGATGATATCTCTGTTTTAAAACAGGGGAAATCCATTATGTCCTATCTGGAAAATATTGATGTACAGCTTGTAGAGGTGCCAAAGATGTATCTTCTGTCAATCCGCAAAATGCTGACCGAAAGTGAAATTGCAGAGGAATACGGAAATTGCTTCCATAAAATATTTCGGAAAATAGCAGACGACAATCTGACTGTGCCCGCCCCGCCAATGGTACTTTTCCACAGTGATGACTTTAGTCCGTTTGGTTTAGATATTGAGTTCGCGGTCCCGGTCAAAGAGTATATTACAGGAACAAGGGATTTTCATCCCGGGCTCTGCTTAAAAACAGTTGTACACGGATCTTATTCCGGACTGTCTTCTGTATACACAAAACAGCGTGAATGGGCAGAAAAAGAAGGCTATGAGAACAACAACGCTCTCTATGAAGTATATGTCACAGATCCTTCCCAGACAGCAGATGAAAGCGGCCTTATAACCGAGGTTTATTATCCGGTTAAAAAGAAGGTATAACAGCTCACAGATATACAACCATTAATGCAACCCTGCACTTATAGATCAGGAGGAGGACTTCATATGAACCAGGAAAAAATAACAGCGTTGGAGAACCGAATTAAAAAAGATTACAGCAATACCGCCGGGATCGTTGTACAAAAAGGAGGAAACACCCTCTATGAAAATTATTTTAATGAATGCAATGCCCACAGCCGAATCCATGTATATTCCGTCACAAAAAGTATCGTTTCCATCTTGATCGGGATTGCCGCAGATCAGGGAAAAATTAAAAGTATTGACCAGAAGGTATTGGATTTCTTTCCCGAATATACGGTAAAAAGCCGTGAAAAAACCATACAGCATATCACACTTAAGAATCTGCTCACCATGACAGCTCCTTATAAATACAGGATTCCCCCCTACATTAAATATTTCACCAGTGACGACAGTGTAAAGTTTACCCTTGATTTATTAGGCGGAAGAGGGCAAATCGGGGAATTTCGATATACGCCGCTGATCGGACCGGATCTTCTGTCAGGCATCCTTGTCCGCGCAACTGGTCAGTCTGTATTTGATTTTGCATCTGAGAATCTTCTCTCGCCGCTTGGGATAACCGTGGAACGCAGCCTGAAATTTCATAACAAAGAAGAACAGATGGAATTTAATAAATCTAAGACCATCAGCGGCTGGGCTGCTGACACAGCAGGCGTAAATACAGGCGGCTGGGGCCTGACTCTTTCACCGATGGACATGGCAAAAATAGGACGGCTCTATTTAGATGACGGAGTGTGGAATGGAAAACAAATCGTATCGGCTGAGTGGTTAAAGGAGAGCACAACGGTACATAGCCAGTGGAAAAAAGAAAATCTGAACTACGGATATCTATGGTGGATTACAGATGAAAAAGAACATGCCTGCGCAGCCATGGGCGATGGCGGAAATGTAATTTACTTCAATAAGAAGAAAAATATGGTTATTTCGATTGCTTCTTTTTTTGTACCCAAAGCAAAGGACCGGCTGGAACTCATTAAAGAATATATCGAACCAGCCTTTGAAAATTGTGAATCGTGAATCAGCAGCATACACCCTGCTGCCGGTTTATATAAGGAGCTATGCAAATGAATATGATTAAAATCAGAGGATTGATTCAAAACAACCTGAAAAATATTGACCTGGACATTCCCAAACATAAAATTGTCATTTTCACAGGGGTTTCCGGCTCGGGCAAGTCCAGTATTGTCTTCGATACCATTGCCGCAGAATCCAGCCGCCAGTTAAATGAGACATTTCCCGCATTCATAAAAGCCAAATTACCCCAGCATGCCAAACCAAATCTGCAAAGCATCGAGAATTTATCACCTTCTGTTATCGTAGACCAGTCTTCTTTAGGTGGGAATATCCGTTCAACGGTTGGTACCATCAGTGATTTATATACAGACCTGCGCGTCCTCTTTTCCCGCATCGGCACACCCCGCATCTCAAATGCATCTCATTTTTCCTTCAATGATCCAAATGGTATGTGCCCGGAGTGTGCCGGCCTGGGACAGATCATCACCTTGGATCTGTACAAGATGATTGATTTTTCTAAATCTCTGAACGAAGGCTGCGTTATGGACTCTTCATATGCTCCGGGCACCTGGTACTGGCGGCAGTTTGCTGATTCTAATCTGTTTGACTTAAATAAACCGGTCAAAGAC
>NZ_JAWYAJ010000073.1:0-27485 GCF_034124845.1 Robinsoniella sp. | reverse complement strand
TGAAAAAGAAGGTGAAAGGATTATCCACTGGCTATACTTCTATTTTTAAGAATGTGATTGCACTGTCGGTAAATGTACCCTATGTGTTCCTGGATGAACCTGTTCTGGGTCTGGATGCAAACCACAGGGAGTTGTTTTACCGGATTCTGATTGAGAAATACAGTGAAAATCCATTTACTGCAGTGATATCCACCCATTTAATAGAAGAAGTATCCAGCGTGATTGAAGATATCGTCATCATCAAAAACGGTCAGGTAATCCGGTCTGAAACCAGAGAAGACCTGCTTGGCAGGGGCTATACGGTTTCTGGTAACGGTGTACTTGTGGATAAGTATTTAAGAGGGAAAGAAGTAATCGGGTCAGACATTTTGGGAGGCTTAAAAACAGCGTATGTAATTGGCAGGCCGGATCGGGCAAATCTTCCTGAGGGATTAGAGATAACGGGATTGGATCTGCAAAAATTATTTATTCAGTTGACAAATTAGGGGGAAAGAATATGAAACTGTGGTCGGTATATAAATATCAGATGAGAGAGTACCTGAGCGCCGGAATAGGTTATGCGGCTGTAGTACTGTCGCTGGTTATCTTTTTCAGCGGATTGGTTATATTCGGGCAGATTAGTGCTGACGGTTCTTTTAACGGCCTGGAATTTGGAACTGTTATATTTGGTTTTGTAATGGGGTGTTCCTGCTTCCAGGAAGGATTTCTGCTGATGGTGCAAAACGGGGTTTCCAGAAAAACCATTTTCACCGGAAGAATTCTAACTACCATAATAACCAGCATTTTGCTTGCTTTATTAAATATGATTCTTATTCTAATTTGCCAGATTATTGTACATTTCAATGATGCTATCAGATTAGAAATCAACATTCTTCAGGTGATGTATCCGAAAATGCTGGGAGAAATGGCAGCGCTGCCTTTGTTTTTCACAAATATCCTTTATTGGAGTCTGGCGCTCATTTTGGCTACCTTGTGCGGATTTGCCATCAGTTCCCTGCTGTACCATCTGTCCAGAACAGCAAAGATTATTTTAGGCGTTGGGCTCTCTGTATTTGTAGTAATCTTACTGCCAATCATTGATGTGGTACTGACAAAAGGGGTAATGTATAAAAATATAGCGAACTTTTTGATGAGCATTATGGGGGAAAAGAGCCAGAATCCGTTTATTGCAGTGATAACGTTTGCAGTTGGAATCGTATTTCTGGGGATAGTGAACTATGTGCTGATCATTCGTGCACAGGTACAGAAATAGAGGGAGAAAAGATATGAGACTAAAATCAGTTTTTCAATATCAGTTTCGGGATTATAAAATTTCTTATTTTATGTTTTTTGGAATTTTGCTTTTTCTAGAAGTTGCAAATCTTGTTGGAATAAAGCTCAGCGGTATGGAAGATAAGGGAATTTATTTCCGAAACGAGTCCATGGTAGTGTTGGCAGGATTTATTATGGGAGCAAATGCTTTCCGGGAAAATTTTCATATGCTGATGCAGAACAATGTCAGCCGTAAACTGATAGAAGCGGGAAGAATCCTAAATACTCTTTTAAGCGGGATTATACTAGCGGTTCTCTGCAGGCTTGTTTCACTGGTTTATGAACTGGCAGCTTTGGGAGACAGCCGCATGCAGGCAAGAAGTGTTTTCGCTATCCTTTATCCTTCTTTTTGGGAACAGGAAAATGGTTTGGAAAAGCTGGGAGTAGAACTTCTTTTCTGGGCGGGATTCGTCATATTATTTACCATGCTGGGCTATTTTTTCGGAGCGTTGTATTATAATCTGGGTAAAGTACAAAAGACACTACTCAGCATTGGGATTCCGGTATTTCTGCTGCTTGTCCTGCCGATTCTGGATGTGTATGCTGCCGGTGGAAGAATAGCCAAATTCTTCTTGGGGATGCTGACCCTTTTGCTTGGCGGTACGGCGGGTAACCCGGCATGGTCGTTTTTCAGTACTTTAATTGGGGCAGCAATATTTGGAGGCATAGCGGTGCTGATCGCATTAAGATCCCCGGTACAAAATTAAAAAAGAGGCGCTTTAACCAAAATCAGAACGGATTTGTTCATTTGGCTGAAGCGTCTCTTTTTCATTGACATAGGCAAGTATATCACAAAGCAGCGCGTGCAGCTGCCAGAAAGCAATTTTAAAACACGCTCTGGGTTATCTTAAAATAATAAAGCCCATAAATGCGGCATAGCCCAATAACATAATCCACCCTTCGATCCGATTCAGAATCTTGCGCTGGAGTGCAAAAGCAAATACAACGATACTGGCTGCGATCAGAATCATGATATCATAAACAGAGAACAGATTGACTGCAACCGGATGAAGCGCAGAAGATGCGCCTAATACCAGAAGGATATTGAAGATATTAGATCCTACCACATTTCCCAGGGCAATATCATTTTCTCCCTTGCGGGAAGCCACAATGGAAGTTACCAGTTCCGGAAGGGAAGTTCCCAGTGCGACAATGGTCAGACCGATGAGTGTCTGGCTGAGTCCGAAAGATTCTGCTATGGAAACGGCACTGTTCACCACCAGATCACCCCCGATTACGATGGCAGCCAGACCGCCGATAATGCAGATACCGCTTAAGAGGGGAGATAACTGTTTGATGTCCTCCGTAGGATCTGACTGTATTTCATTTCGGCTTTTTAATGCACTTTTTACAGTAAAAATAAGGAAAAGCACGAAGAAAGCAAGTAAGATCCATCCATCTGTCTGGCCTACCTCATGGTCCATTGACAGCAGAAGTAATATAACGGTTATTACAATGGAAAAGGGAAATTCACGTCTTAAAACGGAGCGTGTAATTCCCATTGGTTTGATCGCTGCGCACACGCCTACCACAACCAGCAGGTTGAAAATATTAGACCCGATGACATTGCTCAGCGCCAGCTCGTTTTGGGCTTCCATGGCAGCGGTGATGCTGACGGAAGCTTCCGGCATGCTTGTACCAAACGCAACGACAGTAAGTCCGATGATGACACTGGGGATACGGAGAAGTCTTGCAATATTGGAGCTGCCCTCTACAAAGTAGTCGGCGCCTTTTATAAGCAGTACAAATCCTATGATTAGCAGAATGTAAGTTAACATTTTTTTCCTCCTTAAATGACCTGTTGTCATCATACTGAATTACAAGAATTTTGTCAAATAATTTTACTTAATTAGTTTATAATGATCCAGAAGTATTGCCAAGAATATTGATCAATGTTATTATTTCCTATATTAAGCAAAAAACAACTGGAAAAATAATTACGGAATATAATTAAAAATAAAATTAGAATCAGGTAAAAATAGAAATCAGAATAAAGTAAAATTTAGAAATAATGCAAAGTTAGATCATAATTAAATTTAGATATAAAATCAGAAAACAGTAATAGATAACCCTAATAGAAAGGCAGAACATGAAAAGTAATCATAAAGTAAAATCTTATCAAATTACCAGCTGGTGCCAGGAGCTCTTGCGGATTCAGGTACCGGAAAATGGATTTTATATCGATGCCACAACCGGAAACGGACATGATACACTGTTCTTTTGTGAGCTGGCAAAGGAAGGTGGACATGTACTTGGATTTGATATTCAGCAGCAGGCGCTGAATCATACCAGAGAAATGCTTGTTCGGAATCACATGGAGGACCGTGCCAGGCTGATCTGTGACAGCCATGTAAACATGGGTAAATATGCAGAAGAAGAAAGTGCAGATGCTATCTGCTTTAACTTTGGCTATCTGCCGGGCGGAGACCACGCTCTGGCAACAAAACCGGAGACCAGCCTGGCAGCCATTGGGGAAGGGTTAAAGCTTTTGAAAAAGGGCGGTGTCATGAGTCTTTGCATTTATAGCGGAGGTGACAGCGGATTTGAAGAGCGGGATGCTGTTCTTTTATTTTTGAAGGATTTGGACGAGAAGAAATACATTGTAATCGTAAATCAGTATTATAACCGGAAAAACAATCCACCTATACCGGCATTTATTATTAAAAAATAAAAATGAAGAAAGAGGGAATCCTAATGTTAAATATTATTTTTGAAGATGACCAGATTCTGGTATGTGAAAAACCTTCCGGTGTGGCGGTACAAAGTGCCGGAATTGGCACAATGGATCTGGAAAGCAGGATAAAAAATTATCTGAGCACACAAAATAAAGGAAAAGGAGAACCTTATCTGGGAATGATCCACAGGCTGGATCAGCCGGTGGGAGGTGTACTGGTATTTGCAAAAACAGCTTCTGCAGCAGCTTTTTTAAGTAAACAGACCGGAAACGGGGAAATGGATAAACGGTATCTGGCAGTTGTATGTGGAAAACTTCCTGTAAATTCAGGGGTACTTGTGGATTATTTATATAAGGACGGAAAAACCAATACCTCCCGGATTGTGAAAAAAGATCAAAAAGGAGCCAAAAAGGCGGAGTTGCATTATACGGTTTTAGATGAAAAGGAAGAACTGTCATTATTGGAAATTCATCTGATTACCGGGCGCCATCATCAGATAAGGGTGCAGATGGCAGGAGCCGGAACGCCATTGTTGGGTGATAAGAAATACAATCCCAAAGCAGACAGCGGACAAAAAACTACGATTGGATTATACGCCTGCAAATTAAGCTTTATTCATCCAAAAACAAAACAGCAGATGGTTTTTTCCAGTGAACCAAAAGGTGATGCATTTTCCATATTTATATCTCAGCATACCGTAGACGGATCGGCGGTATTGCACCAATAGAATGTTTGTAATGCGTTTTATTACGAACTTATTCCCCTGCATAGCGCTGACGGGTCTGTGGAATGCATTAATAAGTAGTTTGAAACGCTTTTGTTCCAAATTTAACACCAGATAATGACATGTCGGTTATTGCCAGTAGTACCAGTTGTCTGTTCTCCAATAATGAATAATGAAAGTTAATCTGCACATCCTAGTACAGCAGTAAACAAATTAGTGTGACGCGAAATTCATTTTCAGCGCACACTGATCTTAGACTACAGGAGGGCGAAAGGATGGGCAGAGCAGAGAAATATAAAGAAGTACTGATTGTCATAGGGATTGCAATTGCGGTATTCATAGGAATGAAATATCTGCTGCCATTTGTAGCCCCTTTTTTTATTGCATATATCATCGTTCGGATACTGAATCCGTTTGTGAAACGGCTGCAGCGCAAAATAAAATTAAAAAAAGAATGGCTGGCGGCGATTGTTCTGGGCTTTTTTTCTATTTTGCTGATTGTGGGTCTGTATTATTTAACGGTTCAGTTGTTTGCCCAGATTAAGGCTATTGTCAGCAATCTGGACAGCTATGAAAAAGAATTCAGGTTGATTTTGGGCAACTGCTGTTCTGCTATGGAACAGACTTTGGGGATTCAGGCAGAGGCAATCGAAGACTTCGTCTATCAGAATATAGAAGTAATGACAGACCGCCTCCAGGTCTATATTGTACCGGATATGTTTAATTATTCCCTGCAGTATCTGCTTGGTTTTGTAAAAGCTGCCGGGCTGTTTTTTGCATTATTTGTATCTGTTCTGCTGTTACTTAAGGACTACGATGAAATTCACGATAAACTTAAGAAGTATGAGCTGTACCGCAGGACAGCAACAGTGCTAAACCGCCTCTGGGGACTTGGAGGTGCCTATTTTAAAGCACAGCTTATTATAATGAGTATCGTATCTGTGATATGTGTTGCAGGCTTATGGATTATCCGATATCCTTATGCGCTGCTGGTGGGATTGCTGATCGGTGTATCAGATGCACTCCCTTTTATCGGTACAGGTACCATTTTGATACCTTGGGCATTAGTCTGTGCACTCCAGGGTGATTTTGTACATGCCGCCGCGTATGCTACATTATTTTTTGTTGCAAATACCACCAGGGAGTTTCTGGAGCCTAAAATGATTGGAAAAAAACTAGGTGTTTATCCCATTGTAATTGCAGTTGCTGTGTATGCAGGAATCTGTATATACGGAGTCGCGGGAGTAATACTGGGACCGTTGACTTTACTGGCTATTGTGGAGATTTACAAGGAAATGAAAAGAGGGGAAGGAATTGAAGAGTAGAAATTGCCTGTTTTCCCCGGGTTATACTTGCCTGACACAGCATCATTGACAATTCTGTTGTATTTCTATATCATATAAGATAGAATAATAAAGAATTAAAATAAATGTTCAGGGAGGCAAAAATGTACAAAGTATTATTAGTTGATGATGAAGCCCTTATCCGGGAGGCTATCAGTGAAAATACAAGGTGGAATGAATTGGGTTATGAACTGGTCGGTGCTTGTAAGAACGGAAAAGAGGCAATGGACATGATAATTCAGAATCCGCCGGATCTCCTTCTTACAGATATCTGTATGCCACATGTGGACGGCATGGAGCTTACAAAATTTGTATATGAACAGTATAAAGATACGAAAGTAGTAATCATCAGCGGCTATGATGAATTTGAATATGCAAAAAAGGCAGTTAAATATCAGGTTGTGGAATACATCCTGAAGCCCATAACTGCCTTTGAATTGTCTGAAACGCTCCTTAAGGTAAAGGAAGCTCTGGATGCAGAACAGTTAAAAAAACAAAATATGAAGAAAATACGCGGAGCTTATATCAGTAACCTGCCATTGATGCGCGGGCGTTTTTTAATTGGGCTTTTACAGGGAAACGTAAATGAAGATACTATAGAGGACAAGCTCCTGGATTACCAGATCCAGTTAAATGGCAGTCAGTTTATGGCGGCGATGGTCATTGGGGATGACCTCTCCCCGTTTTTAAGCCAGGAGGCAGAGACGAAGACAGACCTGGCTTACTTTGCCATTTTTAATATAGCATCTGAGATTATGGCATCTTACGGTGCCGGTGTGACCTTTCAGGCATTTGAAGAAAAAACTGTCATGATATTCTCGGGAAATGGTGATCTGGAAGAAATGGCACTGCGTGTCTGCGAGGAAATTCAGGAGGCAATTTTAAAGTTTTTAAAAATAGAATGTACCATAGGTCTTGGCAGGGCGGTTAATACCCTGACGCATGTTTACAGTTCTTTTAATGATACCAAAAAGGCAATGGAATACCGGTTCCTGCTGGGCGGCAACCAGGTGATCTATGCCAAGAACTTAAGGGATAACCAGGAAATACAGAATGTGGATGTCTCCAAATGGGCAAATCAGATCGTCATGGCGATTAAAACAAACAACGAGCATGAGATACGAAAATATGTGCTGGCTTTTGTGCAGTCTTTAAGAGATGCCTATGTGACAAAAAACAGAAGTATTTTCTACGTTCAGAATATGGTGCTTTCCATTATGAATGAACTGGATGCCTCCACATTAAGTGAAAGTGATATTTTTATCGAAGAAAGAGAGCTGTTGAACTCGATCTATGAAAAAGAGCATTTGACGGATATTGCCGAAGATCTGATCCAGTTTGGTAAGACCCTGTCTCACAGTATGAAAGATCAAAAGGACAGTTACTGTAAGAAGCAGGCACTGCAGGCGCTGGATTACATAGATAAGAACTACGGAGATTCTAAAATATCCCTAAATTCTGTCTGTCTGCATCTGGCGATGAGTACCAGCTATTTCAGTTCTATTTTCAAGAACTATACAGGGGAGACTTTTATTGAGGCCCTGACGAAGAAGCGGATCGAAAAGGCAAAGTCCCTGATTGAAAACACTGCGAAGAAAACTTATGAAATTGCAGAAGATGTGGGGTACAGTGATCCGCATTATTTCAGCATTACATTTAAAAAGATTACAGGAATGACTCCTACTGAATATGCGAAAAAGATGAGGTAATTTATGGATAAGCAAAAAAGGGGTGAAGCAGTGCGGTTTCTATTTCACTTTAAAAGTATACGTAATTCCATGTTGTTTTCCTTTACCCTTGTTGTTGTTCTTGCGCTGCTGATATTCCTTCTTTTCTCTTTAAACTATACGGAAGAAACGGTTCTGGACAACTCCAAGGACTATACGAAGCAGCTGGTGGAGCAGGTGAATTCCAATATTGATTCCTATATCAGCTATATGGAATCCATTTCCCAGATGGTTACAGATCATTCGGATGTTGTGGATTATCTGTTTGGCAATGAAGGCAAGGGTGAAGTCCTGAAGAGACGACTGCTTGAGCAGTTTAAAACAGTTTTGGATACCAGGGAAGATATCTATAATATTGCGGTCATTGCCGACAATGGCAAGATGGTTTTGAACAGAGGGGTGGCAACCCTGAATCCAAATGGGGATATTCGGGATAAGCCCTGGTATATCAACACTATGAAGGCAAACGGAGCCGCAGTAGTGTCCGGTTCCCATGTACAGAATGCATTTAAGGATAAATACCAGTGGGTTGTTACGCTGAGCAAAGGGCTGATTAATCCGGCTACCCATAAAATCGAAGGGATCTTTTTTATTGATTTGAATTACAGCGCCATTAAGAGCCTGTGTGAAAAGATTAGCTTGGGAAATAAGGGATACATGTTTATTCTGGATAAAGACGGCAGTATCATTTATCATCCCCAGCAGCAGCTGCTGAACAGCGGTTTGAAAGTGGAAGCCATTGACCGTGTACTGCTTCAGAAAAACGGAAGCTTCATAGCGGATGACGGAAATGGCAGTAAATTGTATACGGTCAGCACCTCAAGTGAAACAGGCTGGACAATCGCAGGTGTTTCTTACATAGGGGAACTGATCAAGAATAAAAATGAGATGCAGGTATTTTATCTGGTGATCGCATCCGGGCTGTTTGCACTTGCCATGGTTCTGGCGGTTGTGCTTTCAATGGAAATTACAAAACCCATTAAGGATCTGAAGGATTCCATGAAAGAAGTGGAGCGGGGGAATTTCCAGAATGCTGCATTTGTAAGTAAGGGAGAAAATGAGGTGGCGAGCCTTGGGAAGTCCTTTAATATTATGACCGGCAAGATCCAGAATCTGATGGAAGAAAACATCCGGGAACAAAAAGAAAAAAGGAAGAGTGAGCTAAAGGTATTGCAGTCTCAGATCAATCCCCATTTTCTGTATAACACGCTGGACTCCATTATATGGATGTCAGAAGGAGGAAAAAACCGTGAGGTTGTACAGATGACATCATCTCTGGCTAAGCTTTTGCGCCAGAGTATCAGCAATGAGGATGAAATTGTGACGATTGGAAAAGAGTTGGGATATACAAGAGAATATCTGACGATTCAAAAAATGCGTTACCGGGATCAACTGGAATTTGAAATAGATGTGCCTGAGCGGATACAGAGAAAAAATATTGTAAAGCTGGTAATTCAGCCGATTGTTGAAAATGCTATCTATCACGGTATCAAATACAAAGAAACGAAAGGAATGATTTATATTACCGGTGAAATGACGAAAGAGAAGATCATTCTCTGTATTCGGGATAATGGTGTAGGCATGGAAAAAGAAATTCTGGATCACGTTCTGGAGAACAAGCGGCCCGATGATGTTTCTAATAAAGTAGGGGTCTATAACGTTCATAACCGTCTGCAGCTGTATTACGGCAGGGAATATGGATTGGCTTATGAGAGTACACCAGGGATTGGTACAAGCGTATACGTAACGATACCAAATGATGAAATGGAGGAAGATGCGTATGACGAAGAGTAAAAAATCGATCCTGGTTATCCTGGCAGTTGGTGCGGTTCTGCTGTTCACGGGATGGGCACTGATTGGCCATTGGCAGGGAAAGACCAGCCCGGTTAAGATTGTGTTTATTCCCAAGATAGTGGATGATTCGGATTTTTGGGGGTCCCTCACAGAAGGGGCACAGGTTGCTGCAAAGGAATACGATGCCAATATGACTATTACGGGCGCAGATTCTGAAAACGACTATGTAAAACAAAGGGAACTGTTGCTTCAGGCGGCAGATGAGAGACCGGACGTTATTATGATTGCGCCCAGCAGTTTTACGGATATTACGGATGCAATTAAACAGACACTTGAGATGGGGATCAAAGTTGTGCTTGTGGATTCCTCCATCGATCAGGAATTGGGGTTAACCCTGGTAGCAACCGACAATTTCCAGGCTGGACAGAAAATGGGAGATTTCATTAAACAGAATCTGCCGGATAGCGAACCGGTGATTGGAATTGTGGCACATGTAAAAGGTTCTTCAACGGCTATGGAGCGAGAGCATGGACTGCGGGATGGACTGGGAGAATATGAAAAAAATATTGTAGATACGGTATTTTGCAATTCCAACTACCAGAAGGCATATGAGGTCACAAAAGAAATGCTGGAGAAGAATCCAGGGATTAATGTCATAGCCGGATTAAACGAATATTCTGCAGTAGGAGCTGCCCGAGCTGTAAAAGACCTGGGCCTTGCGGGGAAGATTACCATGGTTGGCTTCGACAGTTCTATAGAAGAAATCCAATTGCTGGAAGAAGGCGTTTTTAAGGGAATTATCATTCAAAAGCCCTTTAATATGGGCTATCTTGGTGTACAGAAGGCAGTGGAAATTGCTCATGGAACCGTCGTAGAGAAGGATGTGGATTCCGGATCAGAATTAATCACAAAAGATAATATGTATACAGAAGAGAATCAAAAATTGCTGTTCCATTTTCGGGAATCTAACTAGTACTCCATCCAGACAGTAATGATAGTGACAGTGCTGAATATTTTGTCAGTCTGAAGGCGAAGGATGGAAGCGGAGTGGTTCCTCCGCTGACTGACGACAACGCGGCAGATGGCAAAATAGGCAGTGCTGTCACTATTGTTACTGTCCGGATGGAGTACTAGTATCAGACAAATAATCAGGTAAATTACGTCGGAGATTCGAACATTCGTTGATATAGTCCTCTATATTGACAGAATGTTTCGGATCTCCGAAGTGCATTCCACGATCTTTTGCGTCATTCTGTACATCCAAAAGGTAAAAATTTTATGATACAGTAAGATTTTTACCTTTTCTAAGAAGATATTCTATTGTTATATTCACAATTTAGACATATAATGTTCATTAGTTAGAGGAAAGTTATTTAATAACTGCAAAAAAAAGAAATGGAAGGTGAGAACGTGGGTGATGTAATACTGACAATGAAAGGCATTGATAAGTCTTTCCCCGGAGTCCATGCCTTAAAAGAGGTTAATCTGGAATTAAGAAAAGGTGAAGTTCATGCACTGATGGGTGAGAACGGAGCCGGTAAATCAACTTTGATGAAAGTATTAACCGGAATTTATGCAAAGGACAAAGGTACCATTACATTTGAGGGTAAAGAAGTAGAGTTCAAAAGCCCAAAAGAAGCTCAGACAGCAGGTATCGTTATTGTGCATCAGGAATTGAACATGATGAATCATTTGACTGTTGCTCAAAATATATTTATCGGACGCGAAAGCATGAACGGTAAAATGATTAATGACAGAAAGATGAATGTCGAAGCACAAAAATTATTTGATTTATTGAATATTGATATTGACCCAAGAGAAACGATGGGACGTCTAACAGTAGGAAGGCAGCAGATGTGTGAAATCGCAAAGGCAATTTCTACAGATGCAAAGGTAATCGTATTCGATGAACCGACAGCAGCGCTTACAGATGCTGAAATCACTGAGTTATTCAAGATCATCGATGACCTTCGCAAGAAGAACATCGGAATCGTCTACATATCTCACAGAATGGATGAAATTAAGAGAATTACAGACAGAGTAACGGTTATGCGTGACGGTGAGTATGTAGGAACAATCGTAACAAAAGATTCCACGAAGGACGATATCATCAATATGATGGTTGGACGTGTTGTTTACGAAGACCCTAAGGAACACAGCAATGTACCTCCAAATGCACCGGTTGTTTTAAGTGTTAAAAACTTAAATGCCGGAAAGATGGTTCGAAATGTCAGCTTTGATCTGCACAAGGGAGAAATCCTTGGTTTCTCAGGATTGATGGGAGCCGGTAGAACAGAAACAGCAAGAGCATTGTTTGGTGCCGATAAAAAAGACAGCGGTGAAATATATATCAATGGCAAAAAGGTTGAGATCAAAAGCCCTCAGGATGCAGTTAATGCGGGTATCGGATATCTGTCAGAAGACAGAAAGCGTTTCGGTGTAAATGTTGAAAAAACAGTAGCTGAAAATACCACGATGGCTTCCCTGGAGAACTTTACAAACGGACTTTTCATCGATAAGAAAAAAGAAAAAGAAGTTACCAGGAATTATGTAGAAGCGTTAAAGACAAAAACACCTTCGATTGAACAGAAAGTAAAGAACTTATCTGGTGGTAACCAGCAGAAG
This sequence comes from Robinsoniella sp., assembly GCF_034124845.1. Classification (NCBI taxonomy): domain Bacteria; kingdom Bacillati; phylum Bacillota; class Clostridia; order Lachnospirales; family Lachnospiraceae; genus Robinsoniella; species Robinsoniella sp. Next base: position 15,286 of record NZ_JAWYAJ010000073.1, on the reverse strand, counting down.
GTAGTTATAGCAAAATGGCTTACCAGAGACTGTGACATCCTGATTTTCGACGAACCTACCCGTGGTATTGACGTCGGTGCAAAGAGCGAGATTTATGCTCTGATGAATGAACTTGTAAAAAATGGGAAATCCATTATCATGATTTCATCAGAACTTACGGAAGTACTTCGTATGAGTGACAGAGTCATTATTATGTGTGAAGGCCGTAAGACTGGAGAGCTTTCCATTGAAGAAGCTTCTCAGGAAAAGATCATGCATGCTGCAACATTAAGAGAATAATCAGGAGGTTAAGAGAAAATGGCAGAGCAGAAAAAAGGAAAGTTAGGAAGTATTGGAACGCAGAAATTGGTAGCCGTATTGGCACTGGTTGTATTATTTATCTTCTTTTGTATAGCCGGAACCAACTTCGCTCAATATAGTACATTTATCAGTATTTTAGATTCATCTTATTACATTGGATTTTTAGCAATTGGTGTAACTTTTGTAATTATTACAGGCGGAATTGACTTGTCAATCGGTACAGTCTGCGTCTGTTGTGCATTGATCGGCGGTACTTTATTTAATAAAGCAGGTCTTCCGATGGCACTTTGTATGGTAGTAATCTTAGTTTTAGGTATCTTATTCGGTATGGCAAACGGCTTAATGGTTTCGGTTATGGGACTTCCGGCTTTCATCGCTACACTGGGTATGATGATGATCACAAGAGGTTTAGGCTCTATCGTAACAGCAACAGCAAGCGTTACTTTCCCACAGGGCGAGTCAGCAGGAAGCTGGTTTAGAAATATCTTCAAGTTCCAGGGAGAAGGTCTTCCGTTAGCCGGAATTCCTACAGGATTTATCTTATTGATTGTATTAGCAATCATTATGTCCATCTTCTTAAATAAAACCCGTCCGGGACGTTACATCCTTGCATTAGGAAGTAATAAAGAAGCAACCAGACTGTCTGGTGTAAACGTAGTAAAATGGGAAACATTAGCATATGTAATCAGTGGATTCTTTGCAGCATTAGCAGGTATCTCCTATGCAGCAGTTTACTTAACCATCATGCCTGGTACAGGTAATGGTTACGAATTGGATGCAATCGCGGGTGTAGTAATCGGCGGTACATCTCTTTCCGGTGGTGTTGGTTCCGTATCCGGTACATTAATTGGTGTATTCATCATGTCCGTACTGAAAACAGGTCTTCCATTCATTGGATTACAGCCTCACTATCAGTTATTCATTACAGGTTTCGTATTAATCATCGCAGTATTTGCAGATGTTTACAACAGAAGGAAACAGGGTTAATCAGAAGCAGCTGACAATGTTATTCAAATCTTCCTGCAAAATGCAGGAAGATCAAAATAAAAACTTCAAATTCTATTAAGGGAGGATTTAACAATGAAGAAAAAAGTGATTAGTGTAGTATTAGGCGTATCTATGGTAGCAGCTTTAGCAGCAGGGTGTGGAAGTTCCGAAACAAAAACAACAGAAGCAGCAACAACTGCAGCTACAGAAAAAGAAACAACAGCAGCAACAACTGAGGCAGCAAGTGAAGCAGCATCTGAGGCAGATACAACAGAAGCAGCAGGAAGCGAAGCAGCTTCAGAAGCTTCTACTACAGCAGCAGCTACAGGCGATTACAGTGATGTATCAGTAGAAATCGTTGCAAAAGGTTTCCAGCATGACTTCTGGAAAGCTGTTAAATTAGGTACAGAAAATGCAGCGAAAGACCTTGGATTAAAGGGAACAAACTTCGTTGGACCACAGAATGAAAGTGCTATTCCAGAACAGGTTGAGCAGTTAAAGAATGCGATCAATAAAAAACCAAGTGCAATTTGTCTGGCAGCTCTTGATACAGAAGCAGTATTAGGTTCTTTAAATGATGCACAGGCAGCAGGAATCCCGGTTGTTGGATTTGACTCAGGTGTTCCAAATGCTCCGGAAGGTGCTATCGTTGCTAATGCAGCTACAGATAACTATGCAGCAGGCGAGCTTGCAGCAGAAAAATTATATGACCTGATCAAAGACAAAGTAACAGATCCGGCAGAAACAGTAAGAATCGGCTGTGTATCTCAGGATGCTACCTCTCAGTCTATCGGTGAACGTACTGGCGGTTTCATTGATAAAATGGTTTCCTTAATCGGAGCTGACAAAACTTCTGTTGAAGGACATGACAAATACAACGCAAAAGTTGACGGTGCAAAAGTGATCATCGAAGTAGGTATTCCTGCAACAACAGATGATGCTGCATGTGTAACAGTAGCAAATACACTGTTAAACAAAGCTGACTTAGTAGCAATTTATGGTTCTAACGAATTCTCAGCTAAGAATATCGTTACAGCTAATGAAAGTTTACAGAAACTTGGCGCTGACAAAATCATCGCTGTAGGATTTGACTCCGGTAAAATTCAGTTACAGGCAATCAAAGATGGTATCTTCGCAGGATCTATCACACAGAACCCAGTTCAGATCGGTTATCAGGCAGTTACTTTAGCAGCAAAAGCAGCTAAGGGTGAAGAAGTAGCTGATGTTGATACAGGATGCTTATGGTATACAGCTGAAACTATGGAAGATCCGGACATCGCTCCTTGTCTGTATGAATAATCTATAGGATAATACTGAAATACTTTTAACTCATAGTTTTAATTAAATATGCTTCAAAACGGAATAGAGAGTGGATAATAAATTCCCTCTCTATTTTTGTATTTAAATTGCTTGGTAATTGTTGGGAATATTGATAAAATATTCTGATTTTTCAGAATTTTTTATATAGAAACCAAAAACGAACAAGAAAAGGAGAAGAGGTATGAAGAAAACGTGGAAAAGATTTGTGTCGTCAGCAATGACCGCAGCGATGATCGTACCGGGTGTTTTGGCTCCAATGAGCTCAATGAGCGCTAAGGCTGAAACCCAGGGAGCAAACAGGGAGGGTGTCTACAGTATTGATCTGAATGATTATAAAACTGCAGCGCCTGCACCATGGGGGGAAATACCGAGCCAAAACCAGTACGATTACCAGAAACAGGAACTAGCTGCGTTTTGCCATTTTGGCATGAATACTTATACCAACACGGAATGGGGAAATGGGAAGGAATCACCAAGCAGTTTTGCACTTGAAAATGATTTTGATGCTGACAACATGATAAAATCATTGCAGGGAGCCGGGTTTAAAAAGATAATCGTTACGGCAAAGCATCATGATGGATTCTGTATATGGAGAAGTGCCTATACTGATCATGATCTGGAAAGTACGAATTATGAGGGGGATGTACTAAAAGAAATATCAGCGGCATGTACAAAATACGATATGGATATGGGATTATACTTATCACCATGGGATGTAAATAATCCTTCATACGGATATCGTGATGAACAGGGGAATCCAACGGATAAAGAGCATGATTTCTTAGATTATAATGAATACTATAATAATCAGCTCCAGGAAATTCTGGGAAATAACGAATATGGAAATGACGGACATTTCGTAGAAGTGTGGATGGACGGAGCAAAGGGCGACGGTTCCATGGCTCAGGATTATGATTTTGATTTATGGTTTGATACAATCCAGAAAAATGAAGGAATTGCATCGAACAAATTTGAATCTGATTGTATGCTCTTTGGTGCACAATCCCGTACAACGGTACGCTGGATCGGGAATGAAAGCGGCTTTGCAAACGAAGAGACCTGGTCGAAATCAAGGGTGGATAAGGAAAGAGATACCATTGACAGCAGACAGATAGGCGGGGCAACCTCCGGATACCATGACGGCAATCAATGGACAGTTCCGGAAGTAGATGCCAAGATTACATCGGGCTGGTTCTGGGGACCGGGTAAGAAGACACCGCTCAGTCTGGAACAGCTTTCTAATATGTATTTTGATTCTGTGGGACATGGTGCGGTACTGTTATTAAATATACCGCCCAACAGGGAAGGTACCATAGATCAGGCTATCTTAGACCGGGTTGCCGAATTTGGGACGAATATTGACGAGACATTTAAGAAGAATTTAGCTGCGCAGGAAGGCGTAACTATTTCTGCATCATCGGTAAGGGGTGATGATATTGCATATTCACCGGATAATTTAAAAGATGATAATGATGATACCTATTGGACCATGAATGACGGTTCTACTACAGGTTCCATCACGATTGACCTTGGATCAACCAAAACATTTGATGTGGTATCCATAGAAGAAGCGATTAAGCTGGGACAGCGTGTTTCTTCCTTTAACGTGGAATACCAGAACCAGGGCGGAGAGTGGAAAAAGTTTGCAGACGGGACTACAATTGGTCCAAAAAAACTCTGCCGGAAAACTCCTGTAAAAGCAGATAAGGTACGCATTAATATTACCGGATCTTATGCAGTTCCTGTAATTAGTGAGGTGGGACTCTATAAAGCATCCCAGGGCTTTGAAATCGGACAGGCGATCCCGGATGGTCTGGATAACATCGATATCAAAGATACGGATACAGCAGATGGTATTGGATTTGAAATCGGAAGCGGTTGGACCCAGGAAACCGGCTCCCAGTACACAAATGGCACGAACATGTGGGCAAATCCAAATGCTGAGGTAACGCTTAAGTTTAACGGGACAAAAGCGTGGCTTTTAGGAACAAAAGACCCAAATCATGGAACAGCAGATTTGTATATTGACGGTGCCACAGAGCCTGTTACCATTAACACAAACGCATCCAAGAGAGCAGTGGGACAGGTCTTGTACGAAACACCTGATTTAGAGGATGGACCCCATACCATCAGACTGGTTGTAAAAAATAAAGCGATCGGACTGGAAGCGGCATTGGCATTAAATAATGGCGGAAAAGGAATGTTTGAATTAGAACAGTCTGCCTACACGGTGCCGGAAGATACCGTAAATGAGTTTGTCGTAAAACGTATCGGCGGTTCGAAAGGCAGGGCAACTGTTCTGTTCCAGGACAATCCGGGAACAGCAGTGCAAAGTGATTACATACCTACAGAAGGAATTGAACTGGTATTTGAAGAAGGAGAAACTGAAAAAACAGCCCATGTTACCACAAAACGCCAGACATTAAATACTGGTGATGTGTACTTCAGCGTTGACCTGGTAGAGCCATCTGATGGTACGGTACTTGGATTCAAACCGTCAGCCCGTGTAACCATCATAGACGCGGATAAAATCACAAAAGATATGGTATCGGAACTGATTGCATCTACTGATTCCCTGGTAAGTGCTTACTACAAGGAAGACAGTTGGAACGCAATGCAGGATGCGAAAAAAGAAGCACAGAAGGTTGTAGATAATGAAAGTGCAACCGGAGTGGCTGTCACAAATGCATATAACAACCTGAAAGCAGCCATCGACGGACTGGTATCCAGAGACCCATATACAGAAGAAGATCCGTTTGCATTCCCGGCATACAAAGATCAGACAAAACTTCTGGAAGCAGAGTTTTTTGCACTGGATCCAATCTCAGGGGATAAATATGTAAGAATAACAGAAAGCAGCCAGGCAAGCAATGGAAAAGAAGTGAACTGGTTTGAACCTGGAAATAAGATTATTCTTCACTACACCGCTGAAAAAGCAGGTACCTACAATCTGGAAGCCACCTATCGCAGCGGCAGGGCACAGAGCAATCCAAATGCATTCGTATGGAGCGGTGACAAGATTGAAAGCGGAAGCCGGGACGTTTACGGTGAAGAGGGAGCCACAGAATATCACAAAGTGGTACTTCCAATTAAGATCACAGAAGCAGGTGCAGGTACTTTAATCTTTACGGCAGATGCGAAAGCAGGACCGGTAATTGATAAATTTGAGATTACACCAAATGAAATTGAATACGTTAAGTTCCAGATAGATGCGACAGCAGGAGAACACGGAAGTATCAGTGACTCTGGCGAAAATGAGGTTTATCAGGGAACAGATAAGAAATTTGTGATCACACCAGAAGCTAATTACAAGATTGATGATGTATTAGTGAATGGCGAATCGGTAAAAGATCAGTTAGTGGCAGAAGATGAAGCAGCAAATTCATATTCTTATACTTTTGTAAATATTCAGAAAAATAATACAATTGAAGCTTCTTTCGTATTTGACCATTATACAGAAGCAGTGCCATTTGCATTCCCCTCTGATGAAAGCACCGCGAATTTAGAAGCGGAACACTTTACCCTTTATCCGGTAAATACCGATAAGTATGTAAGAATTTCCGATAACACGAATGCAAGCAACGGAAAAGAAATCAACTGGTTTGAAACAGGAAATGTGATTAAACTTCCGTTTACCGCAGAACGGGCGGGTACCTATACACTGACTGCAACTTACAGAAGCGGCAGGACCGAGAGTAGTCCAAACGCATTTGTATGGAGCGGAACTAACGTAGTAAGCGGCAACAAGGATGTATACGGACCGGATGCCAATGTATATAAAACAGTGGAACTTCCCGTTGTAGTGACAAAAGCAGGTGCCGGAGAGCTGGTATTAACAGCGGATAGCAAGGCAGGACCTGTGATCGATAAGTTCGATGTTCAGTTTACAGCTCCGGCTACACCGGTAGAAAGCGTTGTTCTGGATCAGACCAGCGCAACACTGACCCAGGTGGGAGCTACCTTACAGTTAAATGCAACAGTAGCACCGGAAAATGCAACCAATAAAAATGTAACATGGCAGTCCTCCAATCCGGCGGCAGCAACTGTTGACGAAAACGGACTGGTAACCGCAGTTGCAACTGGAACAACTACAATAACTGTAACCACAGAAGATGGAAATAAGACAGCAGATTGTGAAGTTACCGTAGGGCTTCGGGTAACCGGAATTGCCTTAGACGTAACGGAAAAAACCTTAACGGCTGCAGGAGAAACTTTCCAGTTAAATCCTGTGTTTACACCTCAGGATGCAATGAACAAAAAAATATCATGGAAATCTACAAATGAAAATGCTGCTACAGTAGACGAAACTGGTCTGGTAACCGCAGCAGCGACCGGAAATACAGAAATTATAGCAATTACAGAAGATGGCGGCTTCGTGGCTGCATGCAGAGTAAATGTAGAAATACCAGTAAGAGCAGAAAGTGTTTCACTGGACCGCACGACTGCAGAAATCACTACAGAGAATGGAAATATCCAGTTGACAGCAACTGTAAATCCGGAAAATGCCACCAACAAAAATGTGAGCTGGGAATCTTCTGATCCAGGTGTCGCAGCCGTTGATGGAAATGGTCTGGTAACCGCAGTTTCTGATGGACCGGCAACGATTACCGTAACTACGGAAGATGGCGGATTTACCGCTCAATGTGAAGTTACCGTAGCGATTGTACCAGAGGTTGTACCGGTAGAAGGTATCACAATGGATGTTACGGAACACACCATGCAGAAAGCAGGCGAAACACTGCAGTTAAAACCGCAGGTACAGCCGTCTAATGCAAGCAACCAGAAAGTAACCTATAAAACTTCCAATCCGGAGGCGGCAACCGTTGATGAAAATGGCTGTGTAACGGCAATTGCAAATGGTGATGCAGTCATAACGGCAACGACAGAGGATGGCGGATTTGAAGTAGTCTGCAACATCAAGGTAGCTATTCCGGTAGCAGTAACCGGTCTTACTCTGGACAAGAAAGAGTTAACACTGACAAAAGCAGGCGAAACAGCAGAATTACAAGCAACTGTATTGCCGGAAAACGCAACAAATAAAAATGTAACCTGGATTTCCACAATGCCGGAAGTTGCAAATGTTGACCAGGGCGTGGTAACCGCAGTGGCAGACGGAACAACTACCATTATCGCATTAACAGAAGATGGACATTTTACAGCAGCCTGCCAGATCACCGTTTCAATTGTAAAACCAGTAACGGGAATCTCCTTAAATGAATCTCATCTGAAATTCAGCAAAGCGGGAGAAACAGCTCAGTTAAAGGCAGCCATAGCACCTGCAGATGCCACTAACAAAAATGTTACCTGGACTTCTTCCGATTCCAAGGTTGCAGAAGTAGACCAGAATGGTGTGGTAACGGCAGCAGCAGACGGAAAAGCAATTATTACCGTAAAATCAGAAGATGGAGCCTTTATGGCGTCCTGTGAGACAGAGGTGAAGATTGACAAACCGGTGATCTCCGTAACCGGCGTCAGCCTGGATAAAACAAGTGCTGTATTATATGGCAAAGGGGCAGTGATTCAGCTCCAGGCAGAAGTTTATCCTGAAAATGCAGCAAACAAAAAAGTAACCTGGTCATCAAAGGATAAAAAAGTAGCAAAAGTTGACTCCAATGGTAAAGTTACGGCTGTATCCAACGGTACAACAGATATTATTGTAAAAACAGCAGATGGAAATATTACAGCAAAATGTACCATCACGGTGAAGGATGCTAACAAACCGGCAGTGGTAATACCAGGCAAGGTAACCAATGTAAAAGTCAGCGGTCAGGCGAAACATTCCATGAAAGTGACCTGGAATAAAGTGAAAGGTGCGGATACCTACCGGGTATACGTATACAATCAAAAATTCAAAAAATGGTCCAAAGCAGGAACAACTGGAGAAACAGGCATGACAATTAAGAAACTTCCGGTTGGTATGGAATGCAAGATCAAAGTTGCAGCAGTAAATAAAGCCGGAAAAGGTGCTTATTCAGCTGCAGTAACCACAGCTACAAAGCCAAATAAAGTCACCTTAAAGTCTGTAAAGAAAACTGCAGATGGCAGTGCCAAACTTACCTTCAGCAATGTAAGAAGTGATGGATTTGCAGTATACATGAAGGCAGGCAAAGGAAAATACAAAAAAGTGGATAATGTAAAAACCACAACAGCAGTTGTAAATAAACTAAAAAAAGGCACAACCTATAGCTTTAAAGTACGAGCATACGTAAAAGCAGATGGAAAAACTTATTATGGAAAATATTCCAACGAAATTACTTTCAAAGTGAAGTAATATCTCTTGAAAATGTTTTCCGACAGTGCAATAATAGTAAAGATATCATAAAATAAAAACAATGCATATGTTAGGAGGACAAACAAATGTTAAAAGGAATACCACAGATTTTATCACCAGAGTTGTTAAAAGTTTTATGCGAGATGGGACACAGTGACCGTCTGGTAATCTCAGACGGAAATTTCCCAGCAGAATCCATGGGAAAAGATGCAATCGTGATCCGCTGTGACGGACATGGCGTACCGGAAATCCTGGATGCTATTTTAAAAGTATTCCCACTGGACACCTATGTAGAGAATCCCGTTAACTTAATGGAAGTAATGCCGGGGGATGATGTAGAGACACCGATCTGGGATACATACAAAGAGATCGTTGCAAAATATGACAGCCGCGGAGATAAAGCCATTGGGAATATCGAACGTTTTGCTTTCTATGATGAAGCAAAAACCGCTTATGCCATTATTGCAACCAGTGAGAAAGCTCTTTATGCAAATATTATGCTGCAAAAAGGGGTAGTAGTAGAGTAAGAATTATATAACAGTGTAACACAAAATAAAGATGCCGTATCATAACTGCCTGTCAGTTATCTTGCGGCATCTTTTTATACTGAAAAGGGGATTTTCTAACCTCCTGCAAACTTCCGGTACCGCTATGTATAGAATTCCAATTTCTGCAAATATTATTTGTGTATAATGTGTAAAAAATAACACTCCAGTTAAAAGTTTGTCAAATATATATATAAAATCGGGAAAGTTTTGTGCATTATTTAGTAAAATAACTAGACATTATCTGGAAAATGTTTTAAGATAATAATACGGTAAAATATCGTAAAGGAGGCGGATGTGTGAAATATAAGAAAGATGTTTTTCGATCACTGGCAATGATTACCCAAATAGGCATCAGTATGCTGGCACCGATTATCTTGTGCGTATTTGCCGGATACTGGCTGGACCGGAAATTTGGCTGGAACACCACCATTGTCCTTCTCATTCTGGGTATTCTTGCCGGCGGACGCAATTGTTATATGTTATTAAAAGATATGGTGAATGCGGGAGGAAAGAAAAAGGATGATTAAGAAGCTAAATCCTGTATCAAAAGAGCTGATTCTTGGCATTCTAATATGTGGGGTTATATTTCAGTTTTCACTGATCTGGCTGTCCGATTCCAAAGTGCTCTATACAACCGGGCTGTGGATTGGAACTGCAATTTCTGTATTTCTGGCTGTTCACATGAACTGGTCTATTGAAAATGCAGTGGAAATGGATGAAAAAGGCGCTGTCAGCCACATGAAGAAAATGTTCATGCTGCGTGCCCTTGTAGTGGTGGTAATATTTTTTGGCACATACCTGTTGAAACTGGGGGATGTTGTCGCTGTATTTTTAGGTTTATTTGGGTTAAAGATAGGAGCTTATCTGCAGCCGCTCCTCCATATTTTAATTCAAAAAATAAAAAATAAAAAATTAAGTAAAGGAAGGTGAGAACGTGGGAAATGCGTATCTTTGTCAGGGCCAGCTGCTGGCGGCGGGCGGTGAAGTTGATTTTATGATTCACGGACTGTTCAAATACAAACTGTTTGGACAGGAATTCTATATCACAACCACCCATGTCAGCATTCTGATCGTTATGATCATTCTTTTTGTATTTGCTGTTATAGCAAACCGCAAGATGAAAAATCCCGATGAGATACCGGGAGGGTTTCAGAATGCAGTGGAAATGATTGTAGAGATGCTGGACAAAATGGTACATGGAAGCATGGGAAAATACGCAGGCAAATTTGCAAACTACATCGGTTCCATATTTTTGTTTATCTTTGTCAGTAATATTTCCGGACTATTTGGCCTCAGGCCGCCCACTGCGGATTACGGTGTCACGCTGCCGCTGGGTATTATGACATTTGCTATTATTCAGTACAATAATATCAGATACAATAAGTTCGGAGCACTGACCGGCTTGTTTAAGCCGCTGCCGTTTTTATTTCCGATCAACCTCATTGGTGAAATTGCAGTACCATTTTCACTGTCGCTGCGTTTGTTCGGTAATATTTTATCCGGTACCGTAATGATGTCGCTGATTTATACGCTGCTGGCACCGATTGCAATTGGATGGCCGGGATTTTTACACATCTACTTTGATATTTTTTCCGGTGCGATACAGACCTATGTATTCTGTATGCTGACGATGGTATTCGTTACGGATAAGCTTCCAGGTGAGGCATAGCAATAGTTAAGTCCCCGCTGCAGTGGTTAAGGCCAAGCAAGCTTGTCTTTGGGTTGTTGTCCGCGGGAATAAAAAATAATAATATAAGGATCAGGAGGATTTCAGAATGAGCAATATAACAAATGAAGGTTTAATTTTAGCGTGTTCCGCAATTGGTGCCGGTTTGGCGATGATCGCCGGTGTAGGACCAGGTATTGGACAGGGTATTGCAGCAGGTTATGGTGCAAGTGCAGTAGGTAGAAACCCGGGAGCAAAATCCGATATCACATCTACCATGCTTTTAGGACAGGCAGTTGCAGAGACAACCGGTCTTTACGGTTTGGCAATTGCATTTATTTTACTCTTTGCAAATCCGCTTCTTGGAAAGCTTTAAGAGAAATAGGTCTGAATAATAAGCGAAAGGAGGCGAAACCTTGGAACGATTATTTAATCTGGACCCGCAGTTGATTCATGATGCGGTGCTGCTTATGATCTCGATGTTTGTAATGTTTACTTTTCTGTCATATCTGCTGTTTAATCCGGCAAGGAAAATGCTGCAAAAGCGTCAGGACAGGATCAGGACAGATATCGATACGGCTGCACGGGATAGAGAAGATGCGAATAAGCTTATGGAGGATTATGACAGAAAGCTTAAGGACATCAATAAAGAAGCAGAAGAAATCCTGAGTGCCGCCAGACAAAAAGCACTGAAAAATGAAGCCAGGATCATAGAAGAGGCGAAGGAAGAAGCAGCAAGAATTATTGCCAGAGCCAGCGCCCAGGTGGAACTGGAGAGAAAGAAAGCGGCAGATGATATGAAGAAAGAAATAATATCCATTGCTTCGCTTATGGCTGGTAAAGTTGTGAAGGCTTCTATTGATATGGAAGCCCAGGATTCATTAATAGAGGATACGTTAAAGGAAATAGGTGATCAGACATGGCAAAGTTAGTTTCGAAAGTATACGGCGACGCCCTGTTTGAAGTTGGACTGGAAAAAGCAAGACTGGGAGAACTGGAGAGAGAGGTTCTGGCTGTAAAGCAGATCCTCCTTCAAAATCCGGAATTTGATCAGTTGATGCTGCATCCTAAAATTGACAATGACGCAAAGATAAAATCAATGGAGTCTGTTTTTAAAGGCAGAATCTCGGATGATTGTCTGGGATTGCTGGTCATTGTTGTTACGAAGGGGCGTTATAAAGAGCTTCCCCGGATATTTGATTATTTTATTACGAGAGTAAAGGAATATGAGAAAATTGGAATTGCCCATGTAACATCCGCAGTTCCATTAAAAGATGACTGGAAAAAGAAAATTGAGGCAAAACTGTTGGAAACTACGGACTATGTGAAAATGGAAATGGAATTTCATGTAGACGAAAGCCTGATTGGCGGATTGATTATAAGAATTGGCGACCGGGTTGTGGACAGCAGTATTAAAAGTCATCTTGTGGATCTCACCGGGAAACTTACCAGGATTTCCCTGGAAGCCTGATATCAGCGAAGTTTGGTATCAGAGAAGTTTGGTACAGTGATGAGATTTTTAGATATATATAAATAGCAGGAAAGAAGGTGGCAAAGCCTCATGAATTTAAGACCAGAGGAAATTAGTTCCGTTATTAAAGAACAGATAAAAAGATATTCCTCCGAGATGACCGTGTCTGATGTGGGTACGGTAATCCAGGTGGCCGATGGGATTGCCCGTATTCATGGTCTGGAAAATGCCATGCAGGGAGAACTTCTGGAGTTTACGGGAGATGTCCACGGTATGGTTCTGAACCTGGAAGAAGATAATGTAGGTGCTGTTTTGCTGGGAGATACCACCAGTATCAGTGAAGGCGATACCGTTAAGACAACCGGAAGAGTGGTAGAGGTACCGGTTGGTGACGGTATGCTGGGAAGAGTTGTAAATTCCCTGGGGATGCCCATTGATGGAAGAGGTCCCATTCGCGCAGATAATTACCGCAAAATTGAACGTGTTGCATTTGGTGTAATTGCCAGAAAATCGGTAGATACACCGCTTCAGACAGGAATAAAAGCGATTGACTCCATGGTTCCCATTGGACGGGGACAAAGGGAGTTAATCATTGGCGACAGGCAGACCGGAAAGACGGCAATTGCCCTGGATACGATTATCAATCAAAAGGGACAGGGTGTAAAATGTATCTATGTTGCAATTGGGCAGAAAGCATCAACAATTGCAGGAATTGTGAAGAAACTGGAAGAATTTGGAGCTATGGACTATACCACAATTGTAGCTTCCACAGCAAGTGAACTGGCTCCCCTTCAGTATATTGCACCTTATGCAGGATGCGCAATTGGCGAAGAATGGATGGAAAAGGGGCAGGATGTTTTGGTGGTTTATGATGACTTATCCAAACATGCAGCGGCTTACCGTACCCTGTCATTGCTTCTGAGAAGACCGCCAGGCCGTGAAGCTTACCCGGGTGATGTCTTCTATCTTCATTCCAGGCTTCTGGAGAGGGCAGCCAGACTGTCAGATGAACTGGGCGGCGGTTCCTTAACGGCACTTCCCATTATTGAGACTCAGGCAGGTGATGTATCTGCTTATATCCCCACAAACGTTATTTCTATTACTGACGGACAGATTTATCTGGAAACAGAAATGTTTAATGCAGGATTCCGTCCGGCGATCAATGCCGGATTATCCGTATCCCGTGTAGGTGGAGCGGCGCAGATTAAGGCAATGAAGAAGATTGCATCCCCGATTCGTGTGGAGCTTGCGCAGTATCGAGAGCTGGCGGCATTTTCCCAGTTTGGTTCCGAGCTGGACAATGATACCAGAGAGAAGCTGGCACAGGGCGAGCGGATCAAGGAAGTGTTAAAACAGCCTCAATATAAGCCCATGCCGGTGGAATACCAGGTAATGATTATCTTCGCAGCTACCCGCAAGTATCTGCTGGATATTCATGTGGAAGAGATACTGGAATTTGAAAAAGCACTATTTGAGTATATTGATATAAAATATCCCGAGATTCCGGAAGAGATCCGGACAACAAAGCAGATTTCTGATGAAACAGCAGATGCACTTATAAAAGCAATCGAAGAATGCAAAGCAGAGTTTAAAGAATCCAGATAGGGTAAAGTGTGAACTGCGTTCGCACTGCTTATTGAGGAATAGCACAAGCCAGCTTGGGCTATTCAGTGGGTAAAGTGTAAGAAAGGATGATACAATGGCTTCGATGAGAGATATCAGGCGGCGACGGGCGGGCATAACCAGCATTCAGCAGATTACAAAGGCTATGAAGCTGGTATCCACCGTAAAGCTGCAGAAGGCAAGGATCCATGCAGAACAGTCCAAGCCGTATTTTGAACGGATGTATGCTGTGGTAACCTCCATGCTTGCCAGGTCAGGCAAACTGGATCATCCCTATCTGAAACCCGGAAAGTCTCCGAAGAAAGCGGTGATCGTCATCACTTCCAACAGAGGGCTTGCAGGCGGGTATAACTCCAATGTAACAAAGCTGATTACAGCAGGAGAATGGAAAAAGGAAGATCTGGAGATTTATGCCATAGGACGAAAAGGGAAGGAATCCCTGGAGAAAAAAGGATATCATATCCGAGGGGATTACAGCGAAGTAATCAATGCGCCTATGTTCCAGGATGCACAGGAGATCAGCAAAGAAGTGCTGGATGCTTTTGCACGGGATGAGATAGGTGAGATCTACGTTGCTTATACCTCATTTAAAAATACCGTAGTTCATGAACCGAAACTGATGAAGCTCCTCCCGGTTGAATTTGCCGAAGGTGAATTATCAAGGGAAGACAAAATGTCGCTGATGAATTACGAACCGGATGAGGACGAGGCGCTTAATATCATTATTCCAAAGTATGTAACTAGTATCCTGTACGGATCTTTTACAGAAGCACTGGCGAGTGAAAACGGAGCCAGAATGCAGGCAATGGATGCGGCAACAAGCAACGCAGATGAAATGATAGATAAACTGGCACTTCAGTACAACCGTGCAAGACAGGGATCTATCACACAGGAATTAACAGAAATTATTGCTGGTGCGGAGGCGATCAGTTAGAGGTGCCTGCAAGATACAGTGTTTAAAATATGGAAAGAAAAAGGAGTGAGAACCAGACAATGTCAGAAAAAAGCAAAGGCAAAATCACTCAAATCATAGGTGCGGTATTGGATATTAAGTTTCCGGAGGGACATCTTCCGGAAATTTATGAGGCGGTACACATTAA
>NZ_JAWYAJ010000072.1:0-22418 GCF_034124845.1 Robinsoniella sp. | reverse complement strand
TCCGTTCTGTTAAACAGTGCAGGAATTGCAAAAGAAAATACTTTGATGATTTATATGATCGGAGTTCTCCTTACAACGGCATATACCAATGGCTACCAGTATGGAGTTGCAGTTTCTTTCATCAGTGTCATGTCATTCAACTTCTTCTTTACGGCTCCGCTGCATACGTTTCAGATTGCAGATATTAATGATATTGTCCTGATTATCATTTTTCTGATCGCATCCCTTATTTCTTATAATTTGACTGTCAAATTCCAGAAGCAGCTGCTGATTGCACAGAAAAATGAACAGGCTGCAAGGCTTTTACATGAAATGTCTAAAAGCTTTATCAATGTTACGGGAAAAGAAAATATCGTTCGGCTTGGAATCCGCTATATCTTTGAACATACGAAGTTTGAAAGTGAAGTGGAACTGATCGGAGACAAAAGTGTGGAGCTGCGGGATAAAAATCACAGGTTCGGTGATTATATGATGGTGCCCATAATCGGGTTGGAAAAACAGTTGGGTGTGCTAAAAGTATATAACCGGAATCAGGGGCTCTCCATAGAACAGGAACTTTTGATCAAGACGGCGGCAAACCAGATTGGAATTGCACTGGATCGTGAACTGGTCTACCAGCAGCAGGAGCAGATCAAAGTGGAGATGGAACGGGAACATATGAAAAGCCGCATGCTGCGCAGTATTTCCCACGATTTTCGAACACCCCTGACGGGAATTATTGGTGACTGCGGTTTGATTCTGGATTCTGAGAAATTAGAGAAGGACAACATCCAGATACTTGCGGCTGATATTAATGAGCAGGCGCTGTGGCTTATGAAAATGATGGAAAATATTCTGAATATGACCAAAATTGAAAGCGGCAGCCTTCACATTAATAAACAGCCGGAAGTAATCGATGATATTATCTATGAGGCGGCAAGCCATATCAGAGACCTGCATCAAAAACGGAAATTTACAGTCTCCCTTCCGGATGAGGTGATCGTGGCGAAAATGGATGGGAAGATGATGGTTCAGGTAGTGATCAATCTCCTGGATAATGCAATGAAGCACACAAAAGAGGGTGGGCGCATATCGGTCCTTGCCAGCTTCCGTAACAAGAAAGTCTTTATACAGGTTGAAGATGATGGGGAAGGCATAGCGGAAAATATGATGGGAAAGCTGTTTGATGAATTTGTTACATCTGCAAGCGGCGACTCCAAACAAAAGCAGGGCATAGGCCTGGGGCTGGCGATCTGTAAGGCAGTGGTCACAGAACACGGCGGTGAAATATGGGCAGAGAATAAACCGGGCGGAGGCGCCAGACTGACATTTTGGTTACATGCAGAAAGGGTGAATGCAGATGGAAGATAAGAAAAATATACTAATAGTGGAAGATGATAAATACATTATTAACTTTATCTCAATGAGCCTGAAGAAAGAGGGGTACCGGTACTGTGTGGCAAAAGAAGTACAGGATGCCGTAAGCCTGTTCTATGCCAACCGTCCCGATATGATCATTTTAGATCTGGGACTTCCGGACGGAGATGGCATGCAGGTCATTGAGAAAGTCAGGGAAGTATCCGAAGTGCCCATAATTGTTGTTTCTGCACGGCAAGAAGAACAAGAGAAGATACGGGCACTGGATGCGGGAGCCGATGACTATGTAACAAAACCTTTTTATATGGGAGAGTTGATGGCTAGAGTCAGAGCTGCACTTCGTAAACGCACCGGAGGTGTGGAAAAAGTCCAGGAAGAAATCTTCCGGTGTGATTATCTCACGGTGGATAACGAAGCACATAAGGTTCTGATCGATGAAAAAGAAATCCATCTGACTCCAATAGAGTTTAAGATTCTGAATTTATTAATTGAAAACAGGGGCAAGGTCCTTACCCATAATTATATTCTTCATCAGATCTGGGGGTATACAGAAGGCATTGAACCCGGGAATCTGAGAGTGTTCATGGCAACTCTTCGAAGAAAGATCGAAAAGGATCCTGCGGATCCCAGATTTATTCTGACAGAAGTGGGAGTAGGGTATCGTTTTACATCGTAAAACAGTCCTAGTGCTCCATCCGGCCAGAAACGATAGCAGCACTATTCGCACCTTTTTTTTATTTTTTCTTCATCAACTTCCACCAGGATGATATCTGTCCCGATTTGCGTAACACATTCCCAGGGAATGATAAATTCGGTATCCCTGCCTAAAAAGGAGCAGATTTTCCCAGGGCCCGGAACAATTAAGAAGAGAATGCGTCCGGTACGTGGGTCGATATCCACATCGCTGACGCAGCCAAGACAGCCGCAGGTACATACATTAATAACTTCCTTTTGTTTTAACTCACAAATACGCATAAAAGTTCCCCAGTTATATATTTTTACATTATATTGCGCATCTTTGAGGAATATTCGTAAAATCAGCGCGGTTTTTTAATAAAATTGATTGACAGGGATTAAGGGATTGGATATACTCAAAACAGAAAATGCATACTACATAAAATGGGCAGGGGAGATATGCCCGGGTGGAGTAGATAAGGAGGTAAATATATGAAGTGTCCATTTTGCAATCAGGACAATACAAGAGTTGTAGACTCCAGGCCGGCAGATGATAATAATTCCATCAGACGGCGCAGGCTGTGTGATGAATGCCAGAAACGTTTTACGACTTATGAAAAAGTGGAAACCATTCCCTTAATTGTAATTAAAAAAGATCAGAACAGAGAACAGTATGACCGTTCCAAAATAGAAGCGGGTGTACTTCGGGCATGTTACAAAAGACCCATACCGGTTCTTAAAATAAATGAAATGATAGATGCGGCAGAAACGGAAGTTTTCAACAGAGAAGACAGAGAGATTGAAAGTACCTTAATCGGCGAGATAGTCATGGACAAGTTAAAGGAACTGGATCCGGTGGCTTATGTGAGATTTGCGTCGGTATATCGGGAATTTAAAGATGTGAATACATTTATGGATGAATTAAAGAAAATTTTGAAATAGAGGAAAAAAGAATCCGAAAGGATGGAATCGCCGGAGGGCGAAACATCTTTTCGGATTCTTTTCAACTTCATTGTTATAAGGTCAGAAAGCATTTTTCAAACACGCTCTAAAATGAGTCGGAGCGAAAAATCTTTTTCTTTCTTTTTTCACCCAGTGCTTTTACAAAAGCCAGTATCGTCTGGTATTTGT
Organism: Robinsoniella sp.; assembly: GCF_034124845.1. Taxonomy (NCBI): domain Bacteria; kingdom Bacillati; phylum Bacillota; class Clostridia; order Lachnospirales; family Lachnospiraceae; genus Robinsoniella; species Robinsoniella sp. Next base: position 19,256 of record NZ_JAWYAJ010000072.1, on the reverse strand, counting down.
AAATCAGCTGGTAGCAGATCAGGTTCAGAGCCAGTGCGGCGATGACATCAATGATCGTATGCTGTTTCAAGAAAACCGTTGATAATACAATGGAGACTGTCAGTAATAATACGCATGCCTGTAAGACCTTATGTTTTTTCAGTACACTGCTGCTGCCAATTGCGGTACAGCATGCCACGGAATTAAATACATGGATGCTGGGGAAAATATTGGTAGGGGTATCAATCGTATAAAGATATCGGACTAAATCAACAAAAATATTGTCCCGCTCAAAGCTCCTGGGGCGCAGTGTGTGGCCATTGGGCCAAATCAGAGAGATTACTAAAAACAGCGTCATTCCAATTGCAAGAGTAGCAAGGAGATGATAGTAATCTTTTATGTTTTTTTGAAACAGGGCAAAATAAGTTACAGTTGCGGCTATGTAAAAAAACCACAGAAAATAAGGAATGATAAAAATTTCTGAAAAAGGGATCAGGTCGTCTAAACGGGATTGAATAATTTCCCGGTGGTCAACCACATGACTCTCCAGAAAGGAAAACGACAGCAGATAAAAAATGCCGTATACTGGAATAATCCAGAGATGTTTACTGCTCTTTTTTGCATTCACGTAAAAGGTTCCTCCCGTTGCATAAAGTTTTTCATAATTCGTATGCAGTTACTTTTCTTAAGCTCCTCTAAATCAAGAAAATTATATCATAATGGAAGGTTTAGAACAATGCAGTTCACGTTAAGTTCACAATTGTTCAGAAAAAATTAAGAGGAAGTTGATGGAAAATTGAGGGAAAGCACCAATATCTTAGCTGTCTCGAAATCCTTAAAAATGTCTAAAACAAAAACAAATTGTCGTTTAGACAGTTGCGCGTCATATACCTAAAGTGTTATACTCTTCATAGATTAAATAAAGTGCAGGTGAATCCTTTGAAAAGAAGAATTGAACAATTACTAAATGGTATTTTTGAATATAAAGCTCCCACCATGATAATTTCTATTGATGAAATCCGGGTTCTGGTTAAAAAGGGGGAGTCATTCAGGGGCAGTTTTGAGATCAGCAATCCGGAGGAGAAGAAGATGAAGGGATTCATCTATTCTTCCAGTGCCAGGGTTGCTTATGAGCCATCTGATTTTTTTGGAAACAATGAAAAAATTGTTTATGAAATTGATACGACAGGAATGGAAGAAGGCGAGGTGTTAGAAGGCGCCTTTACGATTTGTTCCAATTTGGGAGAATACCGTATTCCTTTCCGTTTGGAAATTGAGTATTCAAAGGAACAGGAACTGGCAGTGGCTTATAAGAGCCTGGATGAATTTACCGCGCTGGCAAAAGAAGATTTCCAGAAGGCCTATGTCTTGTTTATTTCATCCGAGTTTTATCATATGCTGCCGAAATGGACACCCTCCTATGCATCCCTCTATGAAGGCATCCGTGGACAGAATTTCAGCTATCGCAGTCTGGAAGAGTTTTTGGTTGGCTGTGGAAAGAAAAAGCCGGTCAATCTGCATATGTCAGAGCAATCCAGATGTTTTCCGGCAATGACCCAGTCAACGAAAGAAGTACTGGCAATTACCAAGGACAACTGGGGATTTTTACGTCTGGATATACAGGCTGATGCAGACTTTATTTCCATTGATCATGAGACGGTTACTACAGATGAATTTGTGGGAAGCACTTATTCTCTGGAATATGTGATTGATATGGAAAAGCTTCACGGCGGGAAAAACTTTGGCAGGATTACCATACGTTCCGGCTATGAAACGCTTCAATTTGAAATTGAGGCATTTAAAGCAGTGAAGGGTTCCGGAGAACGGAAAGGATATAAACAGCACCGGGCAATTGCCAGAATGCTTTCCTCTTACATGGATTTTCGCTTAAAGCGGAAAAAGCTGGGGGAATGGCTTGATATATCTGAGAAGGCACTTGCAGAATACCAGCAGGCAGGAGGAAGCCACGTGTTCTTTGAACTGTACCGGGTGCAGCTTCTTTTTGCAAGAGAGCGGATGGTAGATGCTTGTATGGCACTGGAAGAGATCGAGAATCACAAAGAAAGGATAGACAGGCCGGAGCTTACTGGCTATTATCTGTATCTTACCACATTTTATAACCGGGATACAAAATATATTGATTATATAGAAGAAAAGGTATATGAACTTTATCTTCAGAATAAGGAAAACTGGATGCTGCAGTGGATTCTGCTCTACCTGCAGGAACCATCGGTATGCGGTCCCCTGGACCGGATGGCAGCAGTACGGGATCAGTTTATCTGCGGCTGTACAAGTCCGGTAATGTTTGTGGAAGGGGTACAGATTATACAGAAGGAACCCCTGATTTTAAAGCGTCTGGATGACTTTGAGATACAGCTCCTGCGTTTTGTGTGCAAGGAAGAGGTCATGAACCGGGAGATTGCAGAGCAGGCTGCTGAACTAACCCTGCGGCACCGGGAATTTGACGAAGGACTTTTCTTGGTCCTGTCGTACTGTTATGAGAAATACCCGGTTAAGAGCATCATATCAGCGGTGTGCAGCCTGTTAATCAAAGGGCATAAAACGGATAAGAAATATTTTAAATGGTACGCGAAAGGGGTAGAGTATGAACTGCGCCTGACTGGACTATATGAGTATTATATTGAAACAATGGAGGAGGATACCGATAGGATTCTGCCTCAGATGGTGCGGATGTATTTTGCTTATAACAATACCTTGAGTTATAATAAAAAGGCATTTGTGTATGCCAATGTAATCAGAAATCACAGCAAAGATCCGGAAGCCTACAAGAGCTACCGGCCTGCCATGGAACGGTTTATGGTTGACCAGCTGGCACTGGGAAGAATCAGCAGAGATCTGGCGCTTATTTATGATACCTTTCTGACCAAGGCGATTATGAATAAGCGGATGGCAGACGGACTGGCAAGGGCAATTTTTACTTATGAGTTAAAATGTGATATCCCACGTATGAAGTCTGCAATTGTTATCCACAGCCAGCTAAAGAACGAGATACGGTCTGTGATACAGGATGGGAAGACGTATGTGCAGCTGTATACCGGGGATTACCGGATTTTGTTCGAAGACGAAGAGGGAAACCGGTATGCTTCTGAGATTCCCTATACATTGACAAAATTAATGGACCGTCCGATTTTTGGGGATTATTGCAGGGAGCTCTGCCCGGATAATGCGGGGCTTGTATTAAACAGCTGCTATTTGGATTCCAAAGAAATTCTGATAACATCAGCCAATGCGGACAGCTACGGAAGGCTTTTGGAAGTAGAGGGGATAAGGGAGTCTTATAAAGAACAGCTTCGGAGCAAAATACTGGAATATTATTATGACCATCCTGCTGCAGAACAGCGGTATGAGTATCTTCACCGTATCGATTATCATGTGTTTGTGCAGACTGATAAAAAGAAATTAATAGAACTTCTCACCGAAGAGGGGATGTGCCAGGAGGCATTTGGTCTGGTGAGCATCTACGGTCCGGAAAATATAGACCTGATCCAGCTGGTCCGCCTGTGCAGCAGGACGATTCTGGAAAAGGAATATGCGGCTGATGACATGCTGCTGTTTCTGTGTGCTTATTGTTTTAGCAGTGAAAAATACGATGAGACCATTTTATCTTATCTTCTGATGTATTATGACGGCCCGATTGAGATCATGAAAAATATCTGGAAAGCAGGCAGGGAGTTTGGTCTGGATGGCTTTGAAATGGAAGAGAAGATCCTGATCTTTGTACTGTTTATGAGAACGGGAGAGGAAGACACCGAAGAGATTTTTGATTCCTACCGTAAAAAGATGGGGAAAAAGCAGATCTGTCTGGCATATGTCATACTCAGCGCTTATAATTACTTTGTAAAAGAAAAGCGGGTTGCGCAGCCGGTATTTGATTATATTGAACGGCTGGCTGTGAAGCAGCAGGTACCGGAACGTATCTGTGAACTTGCACTTTTAAGAAACTATGCAAAGAAGCCGGATCTGACGGATGGGCAGGAAACGGTAATTAACCGCATGATGGAAGACATCTCCTATGAAGGGCTTCGTTTTGCATTTTTTGAAGAACTGCCGGATGCATTTACAAGGCCATACCAGCTGTCTGACAAAACTTATGTGGAATACCGTGCCAATCCAAAATCCAGAGTGGTTCTGCATTACCGCCTGGGCGGGGAAGAAAATGGGTTTAAAACAGAACCCATGAAGAATATGTACGAAGGCATCTTTGTAAAAGAATTTACGTTGTTTTATGGAGATAAATTGACCTGGCATCTGGTGGAGGAGCTGGATAACCAGACGATTACTACAGAGGATCAGACAATTCATTATACGAAAAAGTCAAAGCCGGAAGGAAACAGCCAGTATGATTTGATCAACCATATGATGGAAGCCATTCAGACTGGAAATAAAAAAGCGGCAGAAGACAGTAAGCAGACCTATATTGAGCAGAATTATTTTATCAGCCGTTTGTTCCCGTAAGCCTGAAAGCCGGGTGGTACCGCAGATCCGTTTGACGGATTCCGGGGCAGGGGCAGATATTGCTGTGACTCATGGTATTATGTATTCAATACCCGCTGCTTTGGGCGGGGGTTATGATTTAAAGATTCAGTAAATAAGATGGAGGCACCTATGATTAAGGAAATAAATGAGGTCATTGTCGGATTTGATCTGGGAAGAAATTTTTCACTGATTACATTTTATAACCACAAAATTTCAGATCCGATTACGATCAGTATGGAGGAGGGAAAGGATAATTATCTGATTACCACCCCCAGAGACATCTTCCCTTTGGTGGAGGGGAAAAAAGAACTGGGAGATGTCCTGTTAAGTAATTTTTTTAAAGAGTGCTTTGAACTTCTGGGAGTAGAAGACGTGGCAAGTAATATAAGCATTATGGTTACGATGGAGAAAATGGAAGAGCCGTGGGTGAGTGCAATACCATCATCCCTGGCGATGCTGGGTACACCAAGAAGTAATGTGTTTTTACAGGATTACCGGGAGAGTTTTTTCTATTTTACCCTGAACCAGAAAAAAGAACTCTGGAATTATAAGGTTGCCCTGTTTGAATATGAAGACTCTAAAATTACGGCATTTGAACTGGATATCGATTATAAGACCAGACCGGCGCTGGTAAGGGTAACAAAAATGGCGCAGCTTGTCCTGGATCAGAAAGTCAGAAGAGGAAAAAAGGACTCCGACTGGGATCTGGAAAGAGACCGTCTGTTCCTTGGACTGATACAGAAGATTTTTGCAAATAAGATCTTCTCTTCCACGTATCTCATCGGAGATAATTTTGATAAGACCTGGGCGGTGCGTTCCCTACAATACCTCTGCAACAACAGAAGACATGTTTTTCAGGGCAGAAACCTCTATACAAAGGGAGCCTGTTATGGGGCAATGCATAGAAAAGGACTTGCCGATATCGGAGATTATCTGTATGTGGGAGAAGACATGGTAGAAGTAAATGTGGGGATGCAGATGCAGATTCGGGGCAAAGAAAGCTACTATCTCTGTCTCAATGCAGGTATGGACTGGTATGAGGCATATCATACTTATGAGCTGATCCTGGATGATACGGATGAATTAATTCTTTATTTCAAGCCAATCGATACCAGCCCGGCAAGAACCCACAGTATTTTTCTGGAAGGACTCCCTGTTCGTCCCAATAAGACAACCAGACTTGAGGTAAATATCTCTTTTCTGTCGGTACACAAATGTAAGGTGTCCATACGGGATCTGGGATTTGGAGGTTTGTTTCCCTCTTCCGGCAAGACCTGGGAAGAGATTATTGATGTATAGAAAGGAGATAAAGCATTGAGCGGATATGTATTATGCCAGATAAAAAAGGCAAAAAATCCATATTATATCGAGAGTATCAGTACGAATATTTATTCCATCGAAGAACTGTGCTATTATCTTCAGCAAAATATCTATCTTATTGATAATACGATTATCAACGAAAAACTCTGTGACTGGATCAGGGATGAACTGGGGCTTACAAAGTTATACCGGAAACTCTACCAGCAATTAGAGAAAGATGAGAGTATCGGCAATTTTATTCTTCCAATCTTCAAGGAGATCGGCTACCTGTCTCATCAGGAGTTCCAGCAGATTCAGGAAGAAATTTCTAAAATAGAAATCCAGCCGGATGACTTGAGAAGGAAGATGAAAGCCGATTATCTTGTTGAGTATGGCATGTATATCAATGGGATACAGGAGTATTACCAGATATTGAAGGACCGCAATCCGGGCAATCTGGGCATTCAGTTTTATGCATCTATTCTCTGTAATATGGCAGGGGCTTATGCAAAACTGTTCTTATTTGAAGAAGCTGCAAACAGCCTGTGGCAGTCCTACGGAATTGTAAAATCCAAAGATACATTTCAGAAATACCTTTCGATCCTGCCGCTATATCTTTCAAAGGAAGCATATGAAAAACGGCTGGAGGATGTAAAGGCTGATAAGATCATGGTAGCGGAACTTCAAAAGCGGAATGCCCAGATTTGCAAAGAGGCAGTGAACAGTGATCTGGCAAAAAGTCTGAAGGGAATGGAGCCGGAGGAAATTGTGGAGAAATTAAAAGCCCAGTATCATAAGAGTACCTGTTCTTAAATGGACTATTTCAGAACAACTGGGAGAATGCATACTCGCCATCTTACGCCCCACTTTGCGGTAAATTTTTCATAATTGACAGTCCTGTTATTTTATGTTAGTATGATTTTACTGATTTACCAGAGTAGAGTGCTCAATCGGTAAATAAAAAAAGTGTTTGGTATAAAATGGAGGATTTGTTATTATGAAAAAGAAAATGTTATGCATGGTGCTGGGGACTGCTTTAGCAGCAGCAATGATTTCCGGATGCGGTTCATCCGGTAACGGAGAAACTAAGGCGGCAACGGAAGCTTCCAAAACATCAGAAGCAGCAACAACAGAAGCAACATCATCGGAAGCGGCAGCCACAGAGGCGGCATCAGACGCCGGCACTACGGAAGCAGCATCCTCAGAGGCAGCGGCAGCTACAGGTGGAACCTTTACAGTAGGATTTGACCAGGACTTCCCGCCAATGGGATTTGTTGGAGATGACGGTGAATTTACAGGATTTGACCTGGCGGCAGCGGCAGAGGTTGCTAAGCGCCTGGGTAAAGAAGTAAAATATCAGCCGATTGCATGGGATGCAAAAGACATGGAATTAAATTCCGGAACCATTGACTGTATCTGGAATGGTTTTACCATGAATGGACGTGAAGACGATTATACCTGGTCGGATCCATATATGAAAAATGATCAGGTAATTGTTGTAAAAGCAGATGCCGGGATTGAAACTTTAGCTGATCTTGCAGGCAAAGTAGTAGACGTGCAGACAGATTCCAGTGCTCAGGCGGCATTAAATGACAAGCCGGAACTCTCTGGCAGCTTTGGACAGTTAATAACCGTAGCGGATTATAATACCGCATTTATGGATCTGGAATCCGGAGCAGTAGATGCGATTGCAATGGACAACGTAGTGGCAAGCTACCAGATTCAGAAAAGAAATGCAGATTTCAAAGTACTGGATGAAGCCATTGCAGCTGAAGAATATGGAATCGGATTCAAAAAAGGCAATGATGAATTAAAAGATGCTGTTCAGAAAGCGTTAGAAGAAATGGCAGCAGACGGAACACTTGCTAATATTTCCAATGAATGGTTTGGGAAAGACATTACAATTATAGGAAAATAAAGAAATACGCAAAAACAGAGGGGAAACTTCCCCTCTCTTTTGCGATTGATACAATTTGGAGGAAGCAAACATGGATTACGCAATGATGTTATCAAAATTATCAGAGGGAATGCTGACGTCTGTTGCAATATTTGGACTGACCCTATTGTTTTCCATACCGCTCGGGCTGGTAATTACATTTGGTCGGATGTCAAAGAACGGTGTCATTCGAAATATTGCAAAGATTTACATATCAATCATGCGCGGTACGCCGCTGATGCTGCAGCTGATGGTGGTTTATTTCGGGCCATATTACCTGTTTGGCATTAAGATTCAGGCATCTTACCGTTTTATAGCAGTTATCATTGGGTTTGCACTGAATTATGCCGCATATTTTGCGGAGATATACCGCAGTGGTATTGAGTCTATGCCGGTGGGGCAGTATGAAGCTGCAAAACTTCTGGGATATAACAAAGTGCAGACATTTTTTACGATTATATTACCCCAGGTATTGAAACGAATCCTGCCATCTATTACAAATGAAGTGATTACCCTGGTAAAAGATACTTCTCTTGCAATGGTAATCGCGGTATCGGAGATGTTTACGGTTGCCAAAGCACTTGCATCATCCAGTACCAGTGTCATGCCTCTGGTGGCAGCGGGTATCTTCTACTATATCTTTAACTTTGTTGTAGCATTTCTGATGGAAAAGGCAGAGAAGAAGATGAACTATTACCGTTAATTGTTCTTCAGACAGCAGGGCTGAGGAATGAGGCGCAGCGGACTGCGCTCATAACTAATTGTGTAAAAATCAGGAAAGGATTGCCCGCAGGGATTCACTTCTTACGGAAGCGGGCAGTGTCGTAGAATGACTGCGATGCAAAGGTAGGTCAGATGAATTATTTGGAAATTCATAATATAGAAAAAAAATTTGAAAATCTGGAAGTTCTGAAAGATATCTCTCTTACGGTGAAGCAAGGGGAGGTTGTGGCGATCATTGGTCCTTCCGGTTCCGGAAAATCAACGCTGCTGCGCTGTGCAACGCTGCTTGAGACGATGGATTCCGGTGAACTTTCCTATTTGGGAGAAAAAGCAGTTACCACCGGAGCGGATGGAAAGGCGGTTTACGCAAAGCCGGATCAGCTGAAAAAAATCCAGCAGAATTTTGGTCTGGTGTTCCAGAATTTCAACTTGTTCCCTCATTTTAATGTACTGAAGAATGTAATGGATGCCCCCGTTAGAGTTCAGAAACGGGATAAGGAGCAGGTGAAGAAGGAAGCAAGAGAACTGCTTGCTAAAATGGGATTATCCGAGAAAGAAAAGGCATATCCTTTTCAACTCTCAGGAGGACAGCAGCAGCGTGTATCCATTGCGAGGGCGCTGGCTTTAAATCCCAAGGTTTTGTTCTTTGATGAACCGACTTCAGCCCTGGATCCGGAGCTGACCGGAGAGATCTTAAAGGTTATTAAAGATCTGGCGGCAGAGCACATGACTATGGTCATTGTTACCCATGAAATGAACTTTGCGAAGAATGTGGCAGACCATATTATCTTTATGGAGGGCGGAGTGATTGTGGAACAGGGAAAACCTGAGGAATTATTTCGGTCAGACAATGCCAGAACGCAGGAGTTTTTGGGCAAATTCCACTAAAATGTCAATGCGTGTCGTATTTTATAGAATTATTCTTGCTTTATAAATTACAATGTTATATAATTTTGTAGGTGATCGGTCTTGAGCGTGTTTGTAAATTCATTCCCGCAATTTGCACGCCCCACTATGGTCATGAAACTGATAACTATATGAAGAAGGATAGGTGGATTCAAAATGGAAAAAAGAGAATTACTCTATGAAGGAAAAGCAAAAAAAGTTTACACAACAGAAGATCCGGACGTATTAATTGTAGACTACAAAGATGATGCAACAGCATTCAATGGCTTAAAAAAGGGTACTATCGTTGGTAAAGGTGTTGTTAATAACCGTATGACCAATCATGTTTTTAAAATTCTCGAGGCTGAAGGCGTTCCAACACATTTGGTTGAAGAATTAAGTGACAGAGAGACAGCAGTTAAAAAGGTAGAGATTGTTCCATTAGAAGTTATCATCAGAAATGTTGCAGCAGGAAGCTTTTCGAAGAGACTTGGCGTACCGGAAGGAACGAAATTCTCAGCTCCTACTTTAGAATTTAGTTATAAAAATGACGATTTAGGTGATCCGCTTATCAATGATTATTTTGCAATCGCATTAAATCTGGCAACAAGAGAAGAAATTGAAGTAATTTCCAAATATGCTTTCAAAGTAAATGAAGTATTAAAAGCATATTTCTTAAAAGCAAATATTGAATTAATCGACTTTAAGATCGAATTCGGAAGATATCATGGACAGATTATCCTGGCTGATGAAACATCACCGGATACCTGCAGACTTTGGGATGCATCAACCCATGAGAAATTAGATAAAGACCGATTCAGAAGAGACATGGGAAATGTAGAAGAAGCTTACAACGAAGTATTCTCTCGTCTCGGATTATAAGAAAAACAAAAGACACAGTGGATATTACATCCACTGTGATTTTCGTAAAAGAAATATTAGTGTACAGCATTGCACAATAATTGGGAAATGTTGTACCAGTGCCGGGCGGCATTAGAGCGTGTTTTAAAATTGCTTTCTGGCAGCTGTGCGTCACACTTTGTGGGAGATTTGTCCCGGATGAAGGGCGACAAGCGTACTACGTAACCTGAATTCGGGGCAAATATACCGCAAAGTGGGGCGTGCAGATGGCGGGATTATCAAACACGCTCTAGGTAACAAGTCAACGGGTGCATGTAGAAAGGCTAGATGAATGAACAATCATTTACATGAACAAGTGGAAGAGTTTGACGGATTAAAAGAAGAGTGTGGGGTATTCGGTATCTATGATTTTGACGGAAACGATGTTGCATCCACCATTTATTATGGATTATTTGCATTGCAGCACAGAGGACAGGAGAGTTGTGGAATCGCAGTGAGCGATACCCAAGGTCCAAAAGGCAGGGTTCAGTCCTACAAAGGAATGGGGCTGGTCAATGAAGTATTTACAGAAGACAGTTTTGACAACCTGAAGGGTGACATCGGTGTAGGGCATGTCCGTTATTCCACAGCAGGCAGCAGTACGCGTGAGAATGCACAGCCATTGGTATTAAATTATATAAAAGGAACGCTGGCGCTGGCGCATAATGGCAATCTGATCAATGCGACGGAACTTCGTGACCAGCTGGCATATGACGGCGCTATTTTTCAAACTACGATTGATTCGGAAGTAATTGCGTATCATATTGCAAGGGAACGGGTAAAATCAAAAGCGGCGGAAGAAGCGGTGAAACGCGCCATGATGAAAATTAAGGGAGCCTATTCGCTGATCGTCATGTCCCCCAGAAAATTAATGGGAGCAAGAGATCCTTATGGATTTCGCCCCCTTTGTATCGGTAAAAGGGATCATGCATACATTCTGGCAAGCGAGACCTGTGCACTGGATACAGTAGGTGCTGAGTTTGTAAGAGATGTTCTTCCGGGAGAAATTGTAACTATAACGAAAGACGGCATACAATCGGATACCAGTATGTGTCTCCCCAAAGAGCAGGAAGCCAGATGTATTTTTGAATATATCTATTTTGCAAGACCGGACAGCAGGATTGATGGAGTCAGCGTGTATCATTCCAGAATCCTTGCAGGTAAATTTCTTGCAATCGATTCACCGGTGGAAGCAGACCTGGTAGTAGGTGTGCCGGAATCAGGCAATGCAGCGGCACTGGGATATTCTCTCCAGTCTGGGATTCCATATGGAACAGCTTTTGTCAAAAACGGATATGTGGGTCGAACCTTTATCAAGCCCAAGCAGAGCAGCCGTGAGTCCAGCGTCCGTGTGAAATTAAACGTTTTAAAAGAAGCAGTAAAAGGAAAGCGGGTTGTCATGATCGATGATTCCATCGTTCGTGGAACTACAAGCGACCGGATTGTAAGCATGCTAAAAGAGGCAGGAGCGGCAGAGGTACATGTAAGAGTCAGCTCACCACCGTTTTTATGGCCATGTTACTTTGGCACAGATGTACCGGCAAGGGAGCAGCTCATCGCCTACAACCGTACCGTGGAAGAAATCAGACAGGTAATCGGAGCTGATTCACTGGCTTATCTGGCTGTCAGACGCTTGGGGGAAATGATCGGAAACCGTCCGATCTGTAAAGGATGCTTCACAGGAGTTTATCCAATGGAGCCTCCCACAGAAGACATCCGCGGTGAATACACGAAATAGGTACCCGTATTTATAAAATGCTGAAATTACAGGATAAATAAGAAGGATAATAGAGGAGATATAAAATGAGTACAGACAGATATCAAAGTCCGTTATCGGAACGTTATGCAAGCAGGGAAATGCAGTATATATTTTCACCGGATATGAAATTTCGTACCTGGAGAAAATTATGGATTGCCCTGGCTGAAACAGAAAAAGAATTAGGGCTGAATATTACAGAAGAGCAGATCGAAGAATTAAAAGCCCATGCGGATGAAATTAATTATGATGTGGCAAAAGAAAGAGAAAAAGTAGTTCGTCATGATGTTATGTCCCATGTGTATGCATATGGTGTACAATGTCCGAAAGCAAAAGGGATCATCCACTTAGGAGCTACATCCTGCTATGTTGGCGACAATACGGACATCATCGTAATGACAGAAGCATTAAAGTTAGTAAAGAGAAAATTAGTCAATGTAATTGCAGAACTGGCAAGCTTTGCAAATGAGTACAAGTCCCTTCCGACACTGGCATTTACACATTTTCAGCCTGCACAGCCCACAACTGTTGGAAAACGTGCCACACTTTGGATGCAGGAATTTATGCTGGATTTAGAAGATCTGGATTATGTGATTTCTACCATGAAGCTTCTGGGTTCCAAAGGAACAACCGGTACACAGGCAAGCTTCCTGGAATTGTTTGACGGAAATCAGGAAACAATAGACCAGATCGACCCTATGATTGCAGCAAAAATGGGATTCAAAGAGTGCTATGCAGTATCCGGACAGACATATTCCCGTAAAGTAGATACCAGAGTGGTAAATGTATTAGCCGGAATCGCTGCAAGTGCGCATAAATTCTCCAATGATATTCGTCTGCTTCAGCATTTAAAAGAAGTGGAAGAGCCATTTGAAAAGTCCCAGATCGGTTCCTCAGCAATGGCATATAAGAGGAATCCAATGAGAAGTGAGCGTATTGCTTCCCTGTCCAGATTTGTAATGGCAGATGCATTAAATCCTGCAATTACTTCTGCAACACAGTGGTTTGAAAGAACCCTGGATGATTCCGCTAATAAGCGCCTTTCTGTTCCGGAGGGATTCCTGGCAGTTGACGGTATTCTGGATCTGTGCCTGAACGTGGTAGATGGACTTGTGGTATATCCAAAAGTAATTGAAAAGCGTCTGATGTCAGAACTGCCATTTATGGCAACGGAAAATATTATGATGGACGCTGTAAAAGCAGGCGGTGACAGACAGGAACTTCACGAAAAAATCCGCGAACTATCTATGGAAGCGGGAAAGAATGTAAAAGTGGAAGGCAAGGACAATAACCTTCTGGAACTCATTGCAGCCGACCCGGCATTCAATATGTCATTAGAGGAACTGAAGAAAACAATGGATCCTTCTAAATATGTTGGACGCGCTCCATTACAGGTAGATAACTTCCTTACGAAGAATGTAAAGCCTATTTTAGAAGAGAATAAAGAAATTTTGGGTATGAAAGCAGAAATTAACGTATAATATAAGCAAGTAAATTCAAGAGATATAAATACAAGAAACGTAAATATAAGAAATAAATATAAGATATAAAAAATTAGAAATAAAAATAAGAAACAAAATAATAGAGACATAATATAAGAAATGTAAATAGAAGCAGATGAGATGCCCTGGAGCGTGTTTGAAAATGTATTTCCAACATCTTTACGTCCTGAAAATTGGAACGAACAGATAGCAGAAAGCAATTTTTATACCTTCCGGGAGCCGCCGTACATATGTTTAGTAGAGCATTGCACAGTTAAATGTGCGGCGCTGTACTGGTGCGGCGGCTTATTTTAAATTTGCAGAAACCCCATGAAGTTCAGCAGTATGTATAAAAAACAGGAGAGAAGAGATGATAGAAGAAGAAAATAAATCAGAAAACAAATCGCAATACAGAGAAGGAAGCAAAGTGGATAGTAAAAAAGAGAATGGTATGGGAATTAACAGGGGAAATCCGGGAGCGCTGCTGCCCATTGGTATTTTTTTAGTTATATTTATCGGGATGGGATGTGTCACCGGGGACTTTTACAGTATGCCTGCGATTGTGGGATTTTTGATTGCCCTTTTAGTAGCATTTGCCCAGAACCGCAAACTGCCCTATGCAGATAAAATCAGTGTGATCACAAAAGGAATCGGAGAAGAAAATATTGTTACCATGTGTCTGATCTTTTTGGTGGCAGGCGGTTTCTCAGGTGCCGTTAAGGCTGCCGGAGGTGTTGAGAGCACGGTAAATCTGGGATTGTCTATTCTCCCATCCAATATAGCGGTTGTAGGATTGTTTTTAATCGGCTGCTTTATCTCCATATCCATGGGTACCTCCATGGGAACCATTGCAGCCATGGCGCCAATAGGTGTGGGGATCAGCGATAAAACCGGCATTGCTCTACCAATCTGTATTGGAGCAGTTGTCTGCGGTGCTATGTTCGGGGACAACCTTTCCATGATATCAGATACTACAATCGCAGCTGTTCGCACCCAGGGATGTGAGATGAAGGACAAATTTAAAGAAAATTTCTTTATTGTTCTGCCGGCTGCAATTATTACGATGATTTTATTCCTGGTTATTTCAGGAGCAGGCGGAAAACAGGACTTTGGCAATCTGGAATACGATATTTTAAAAGTGGCACCTTATCTTGTGGTTTTAATTGGCGCACTGATCGGGTTAAATGTATTCGTAGTTTTAATCAGCGGGATCGTTCTATCCCTGATAGTCGGTGTGGGCACCGGTACGATACTTATCGGAGATATCTTCAAGGTAGTAGGCGAAGGTGTTACCGGAATGTATGATATTACGGTGATTTCCTTAATTGTAGCCTGTATCGTGGCATTGGTAAAAGCCTATGGTGGAATTGATTATATCCTTTATGTAATTAAGAAAAGTATCCGCGGTGAAAAGGGCGGTGAATTTGGGATTGCATTTCTGGCAGCTGCAGTGGATGCATGTACCGCCAATAATACGGTGGCAATTGTAATGGCAGGTCCCATTGCAAAGGAAATCAGTCAAGAATATAATATTTCTCCCAGAAGAAGTGCATCCCTGCTGGATATCTTTGCTTCGGTAGGACAGGGGCTGATTCCCTATGGAGCCCAGCTATTGTCAGCGGCAAGCTTATCTGCACTTACACCTTTTCAGATTATGCCATACCTTTTCTATCCCATATTAATGGGAGTCAGTGCTATTATCTTTATTATTTTCCGAAAAGGAACAAACCGCTGAGAGGAGTTTCATGCTTACTATGAATCATAGAGTCTGTCTGAAAATTCATTTCTGTCATCTGTATCCATCAAACAAACCGGAACGTACAGTTGCCAGAAAGGAATTTTCAAATATGCTCTGGCAGGGACAGGGATAATATGAATATAAATTTAGAATACTATAGGATTTTTTATTATGTTGGCAAGCTGGGCGGCATAACCCTGGCGGCAGAAGAGCTTTCCATTACCCAGCCGGCAGTCAGCCAGGCTATCAAACAGCTGGAAAAACAGCTGGGCATAACCCTGTTTGTCAGGACAGGGAAAGGCGTGCGGCTGACTTCGGCAGGAGAAATGCTTTATTCTTATGTTGCCAGAGGGTATGAATATATGATGCTGGGAGAGCAAAAACTGAGGGACATGCAGAATATGGAAACCGGTGAGATCCGCATTGGTGCCAGTGATATGACCCTCCGCTTCTATCTGCTGCCCTATCTTCAGCAGTTTCACGAAGCATATCCAAAAGTAAAGCTTACCGTAACAAACGGACCGACTCCGGAGACTCTGCGTTATATGCAGGAGGGGAAAATAGATTTCGGTGTGGTTACAGATCCCCTTCCAGCCAGAACAGAGCTGGAATTCTCACAGGTTCGGGAAATTGCGGATATCTTTGTGGCAGGCGGCAAATTTATGGACTTAAAAGGGCGTGAAATTTCCCTGAAAGAGCTGGAAAGGCTCCCCATAATATGCCTGGAGAAAAAAACAAGCACAAGAGCTTATATGGATAAATTCCTTTTGGAAAATGGCGTTGTTCTGAACCCGGAAATCGAACTGGCAACCAGCGACATGATCGTCCAGTTTGCAGCCAGAAACCTGGGTGTTGCCACTGTCATGCAGGACTTTGCCCGCATGAATTTAGACGATGGATCATTATTTCAGCTAAAACTAAAAAAAGAAATTCCAAGGAGAAATATCTGCCTTGCCATAGACCGGAGAAATCCGCTGTCGGTGGCAGCGCAGTGTCTGATTGGTATGATGAAGAAATAACTGTTTGACTTGTAAACATAGGAATGGTTGTATATAATTATTATATGAAATATGAAATATGAAATATGAAATAAGGGTTATGGTTTAAATGCAAATAGAGAGGAGAACGTTGTATGTGTACAAGAAATGATCTGGATGTCATTTTACGGCAGATAGCTGGGATTTATCGGGATGTATACGGAGATAACATTGTAAGGATCCTGCTTTATGGTTCGTATGCAAGAGGAGATTATCAAATGGATTCAGATATAGATATTGTGGCAATCGTACAGGGAGAACGTGCCAATCTGCAGGAAGGTCTCAGGAAAGTATGGGATGAGTCATCTGATTTAGAACTGGAATATGGAATGATTGTTTCACCAACAGTGATACCGTTTGAGGAATTTGAGAAGTATAAAAATGATCTGCCCTACTATAGAAATATTCAGAATGAGGGGGTAGATATTGTTGCCTGATAAAAGAATTAATGCAGTATCGTTTGGATATGGCGAAAGAAAGACTTTATTCTTCAAAGATACTATTCGATGCCGGGAGCTATAAAGATTCTATTGGACGTTCCTATTATGCGATGTTTACTGCTGTACGTGCATTGCTGGCAATGGAAGGACAGGATTTCTCAAAACATTCCGGTGTGATTGCTTATTTTCAGAAAGAATATATTAAAACGGAATAGCTTGACAAAAAGTATTCAAAATATATCAGCCAGGCATTTCAAATTAGAAACAATACAGATTACGCCGATTTTTTTCTTGTGTCTTGCCAGGATGCGAAAGAGCAGCACGAAAGGGCAGAAGAGTTTCTCAAAGCAATTGAGGATTATTTGTTGAAATAATAATATAACCCACGGTTATGCAAAGCATAATTAATATTAATTTTACTTATGCACAAAAAAGTAGTATACTTAACCCGTAACTTTGTTTTAATACGATAACTATATAAAAACAGATACAGGAGGATCTCAATATGGTACAAGCAGTTGTAGGAGCAAACTGGGGAGATGAAGGCAAGGGCAAGATCACAGATATGCTTGCCGAAAAAGCAGACATAATCGTAAGATTTCAGGGGGGCGCAAACGCAGGTCATACGATCGTTAATAACTATGGCAAATTTGCATTGCATACGCTGCCGTCAGGAGTATTTTATGATCATACAACCAGCGTAATTGGCAATGGCGTCGCATTGAACATTCCTGTATTATTTAATGAAATAAAAGGGATTGTAGACAGAGGGGTTCCGGCACCAAAGATTTTGGTCTCCGACCGCGCACAGATGGTGATGTCTTACCACATTCTTTTTGACCAGTGTGAAGAAGAACGTCTGGCGGGCAAATCATTTGGTTCCACAAAATCCGGTATTGCACCTTTTTATTCTGATAAATATGCAAAAATCGGTTTCCAGGTAAGTGAATTATTTGATGAAGTTGCACTGAAGGAAAAAGTAGAACGTGTATGCATTCAGAAAAATGTTATTTTAGAGCATTTATATCAGAAACCGGCATTGAACCCTGATGATATCATGGAAGAGTTAAAAAGTTACAAAGAAATGGTTGCACCTTATGTGTGTGATGTATCTGCTTTTTTATGGGATGCCATCCAGGAAGGAAAGAACATCCTCTTAGAAGGACAGCTGGGCTCTTTAAAGGATCCGGACCATGGAATTTACCCAATGGTTACATCTTCGTCTACATTGGCGGCATATGGCGCTATAGGAGCAGGAATTCCACCATATGAAATCAAGAAAATCGTTACTGTTGTAAAAGCTTATTCCAGCGCTGTGGGAGCAGGTGCATTTGTAAGTGAGATCTTTGGTGAAGAAGCAGACGAATTAAGAAGACGAGGCGGAGACGGCGGAGAATACGGCGCAACCACAGGACGTCCGAGACGTATGGGCTGGTTTGACTGCGTTGCATCCAAATACGGCTGCAGAATTCAGGGAACAACGGATGTTGCATTTACTGTTCTGGATGTCTTAGGCTATTTAGAAGAAATCCCGGTATGTACCGGATATGAAATCGATGGAAAAGTAACCACAGATTTCCCGACTACCTCCCAGTTAGAAAAGGCAAAACCGGTTCTGGAAGTTCTGCCTGGATGGAATTCTGATATTCGGGGGATTAAAAAATATGAAGATTTACCGGAGAATTGTAAAAAATATGTAGCGTTTGTTGAAAAACACCTGGGCTTCCCAATTACCATGATATCCAACGGACCAGGAAGAGACGATATTATTTACAGACAGTAAATTGCAGCCGGGACAAATCTCCCACAAAGTGTGACGCATAGCTGCCAGAAAGCAATTATAAAACACGCTATAGAGCGTGACAGTAAGCAATTATCAGTCACGTTCTGGTCAAAGAGATTTATTTTGGCTCTTGTAGTCCATAAAGTTTGAATTATTGGGGATTCAAGCTTTATGGACTATTTGTTTTATACTTTCAGCAAAGCCTCTAATTGTTGGGCTGCTTCCTCATAATTGTGAAACAGAAAGGCATGGATTCCAAGATCCGATGCACCTTTCACATTGTCTTCATTATCATCAAAGAAAACGGTCTCTTCCGGGTTCAGATGGTAACGGTTAAGAAGAGTCTGGTATATTCTGGGGTCTGGCTTAATTAGGTGATCCTGATAGGAAATCAGAGCCCCATCCATGTATTCCAGAAAATTCAGTTCTTTTCCCGTCTGGGCAAACATACGCTCGCCGTAGTTCGAGAGCGCATAGATCCCAAGCCCTTTCTTTTTCAGCTCCTGAATCCAGGGGATTGCATAATCATACTGTTTAATGCATCCGCCCACGGTGGCATATACTTCCTTTATTTCTTTTTCATATTCCGGGGCATTGCAGATGAATCCGGATAAAAGTTCCTGGTCAGAGAGTACCCCGCGGTCGCATTCAACCCAGGTGGGGCTTAAAAAGACCGCATTTGCAACAGCCTGGTATGTTTCTTCGGAATAAGCAAAAGTCTGCAGATAACCGGACCAGTTGTAGTCCGCTAAGACCATTCCGATATCAAAAATTATAGATTTTATCATTCTGTAAGATCCTC
>NZ_JAWYAJ010000071.1:0-1864 GCF_034124845.1 Robinsoniella sp. | reverse complement strand
CTTCTGGTCTTCCGGAATATCCTTGTTTACTATAAAATAAAATTTACTTCTTTCTGCATCTGTTTTACCCCCCGACATTGCCAGCGCACCTGGAAAATGGTGAAGTCCATCATCATATTCATTCGCAGGTGATTTATCCGCAGCGGGCAGCTCTCCATCCGTTCCGATTGCTCCTGCCTGAATCGTATTATCTTTATCAATATAGTCAAATGGGCTGCCGTTGTAGTACCCCTGTTCAACCAGATTTATAAAATATGCTGTCATTTCGGGAGCCTGTTCCGGATAAAGTATTGCGGTTATATCTCCCGCCGAGGTGTGGAAAATAGCGTAGGGTCCATTACTTTCTGCCCTTTGGGGATTCTCCCCTGCATCTTTTGCCTCAATCGGAAACGTTTCTGATATATCCGCACTTTTGGTAACATAATTGTTACTGCTGCTGCAGCCTTGCAGGGCTGTCATTGCCATTACGGCGCAAATTATAAATAACACCCGTTTCTTCATACTTATACCTCCTGAATAGCGCAAGCTGGCTTGTGCTATTCCTTAATTAGTAGTTCGAAAGCGTTTTTCTTTCAAACTTCATCTCCTGTATTATAATTTTCAAAAACTCTCTGGAGCGTGTTTGAACACATTATCTCGCTTCCGTTACTCTCCCAAACACCGCATACCGGGCATTGGAAAATTCATACGAACAGGTACACAAAACTAAAATTCTGTCTTGCTTTTTGGGGATTATTCCGCTGGAAAAAGTGGACTTTTCAATGATATCCTGAATCCATTCTTTTTTCTTTTTCCCTGTCTTAAAGTTCAATGGAAAACCCTCGCTTCCACTCAGTATATTTCCCGCAAACAGTTCCACTTCATAAGTCTTGTCCCTGACATACAGCATCATCCGTGGATGTTCATCATAGTAACGCTGTTCTTTATACGAAGACAATGTAGAAAACATTCTGCCCATTGTGATATGATGCCCGTATATGATCGAAATCTCATCGGAGAAATCCGGGTTGTTCCGATAGTCTAAAAAGATAGCGCCTATTTCGTTTGGTGTTCCGTCAGACAGATGGTGAAGATAATAATCATTGTCCTCCCCCTGCACCACCGGATAGTCAATTGTAGTCCCCGGGCTTAACAACCAGGCAGCTGCATCCCGATTCAGACTGTTCAGTTTGTCCAGATCCGGTATCGGTATCTGACCGGGTTCTTTCCGGATATAAACATCTTCCCGAAGGTCTTTGTAATAGCCTTCCGATGCAATGAGGGGTGCTGCATCTCTGTAGATTCCCACTCCAAAATATACGGCACCTCCTAACAGAATCACAAGACAGATTGTCAGAATAATTCCCGGCACTTTATTTCTTTTCATTTTCCTTCTTTCTATATAGGTAAAGTATGATTAATATTGCGGCAGATACACAAAATCCCAGTCCTATCAATCCAAATCCAAGTGCCTGTTCCACTCCGGTTTTGGGTATCTGTCCGCTGTGGGGCGGATTTTGATTACCTGGCGGATTTGTAGCAGGAGTTTTGTTTGTTGTAGTCGTTTCTGTTTCTGTCGGTTCAGTTCCCTCTGTATCATCAGGTTCTTCCGTAGCCTGGGTTTCATCCGTTTCCCTTGGTTCCCGGTACAGACTGACCTCTATTTCATAAGGCAGGGTAATTGCATCTAGAAGCACCTCGCCTTCGGCAGGATACGGCAGATAATCTTTCTTATAAACTTTCCATCGTATCTGGTTGTTTTCGAATTCTGCAATTTTACCTTTTGCCTGGGATTCGCTTTCCCCCTGAACATATTGCTTTTGCCCATCCGTTCCTGTTCCATATGCCACATCCAATTGATATATACCGTCTGCACCACTTTGTC
>NZ_JAWYAJ010000070.1:3822-16368 GCF_034124845.1 Robinsoniella sp. | reverse complement strand
TCCTTTCGTAATCATCATGGGTATTTTCAAATTTTCACAGGCAGTCAGGTCGTCAAAAAATGTGACGTCAACTAGCGATCCCATCCGGCTTTTCTGTTCCAGGTCCTCCGGATTTAACAGCCGGTCCCGGAAATAAATTTTACCCTTATAAGGAACTCCCAGTCCCAGGATCGTTTTTAGAAGCGTTGTCTTTCCTGCCCCATTTCTACCCAGCAGACCCACGATGTGACCCGACTCCACTTCCAAATTCACATCCTTTAATACTTCCTGGGTCCGGTAGCCTTTTGTCATATGTTCAATTTTCAATATCAAATCTCTTTTCATTGTATTTCCTCCGACTATATTTTCAAATACACTCTGGTATTGTCCTGCGTAATTAAAGATTTATGATATAAACAATGCAGCAGATTATTCCCAGATTCATAATGATAAATGCCCCGCAGCTGATCCTTACACATTTTCGCTCCGCCTCTGTCTCCATTTCTTTTTTACTCTTTCGGCTTAAAAGATAAATAAGAAATCCTCCCATATTCTGTCCTGACAGACCAATGACTGTCCAAAGTCCGGGGCGCATTCCTCTGCTCTTTGCATCCTTATAAATCCATTTCCCCAGATGATAAAAAAACACCACCATTGCCGGTACCAATAAAACCAATCCTGTTATCAGCCATATCATACTATTCATGTTCATATCCTCCATATTCTCTATATTATTTCTTCACAAGTGATATACATAGCATATACCTGCTCTCTTATACTCAGCTATTCTTAACCTTAACTCAACCTTAAAAAAGCAGGAAATATGCATTCCACACATTTCCTGCTTATCATTTCTTTGATATTTTGTTGTCTGTCAGTTGCCCTTTACCTGTTTTCTCTGCATATTCCTCTCTGAGAACAGTTCCTTTGTTTCAGCTTATTACAACATATTCAGATACATATCTAACCGCTCGTTCACATATCCGGCAAACAGGTGTTCCATTGCCAGAAGACTATGATTTGAACCATAGTATGCATCGAATGCATTGTAATAACTTATCCGATCCGTAAATTTTATGTCAATTGGCGGATACCCCGCTTTCATAAGTTCTAAATTTACAAGGAGACGGCCAGTTCTGCCATTTCCGTCAATAAACGGATGAATCCCCTCAAACTCAATATGAAATAGTGCCAGACGTGAGATGATATGCTCTGTACTTTTCTCGTATTTTTGCAAGAGCTGTTCCATACAAGGCATAATGCGATATGGCTGTACGGGTTCATGTTTTGCTCCCATGATACGCACAGGCACCCGGCGGTAGACACCACGGTCTTCTCTTTTATCTGCCAACACAAGATAATGTATTTCTTTGATAATCCGTTCAGAAAGAGGTATCTGATCTTTTACCAGTTCACCAACAAATTCAAATGCATCTTTATGGCCTACTGCCTCCATATGGTCCTTTAGTGGTTTTTTGTCAATTGTAAGTCCCCTCAAAACCATGTCCGTCTCACGTAGTGTCAATGTATTACCTTCGATTGCATTGGAATTATAGGTATACTCAACCATAAATTCTTCATTAAGTCTTTCAATTTCTCCTTGGGTCAATGGACGTCTGGAATCTAATTCTTTCTTTTTGCTGTCAATCATATCCAGCAAACTATCAGCAGACTTATAACGGCCATCTGACGGCTTGATAGCATCATGGGGTATTTTCCACCCACGGCCTTCTTGGTAAGCGCCAGGTATTTTTCCTTCAGCACAAAGAATTCTGACCCGCCTGTCTGAAATGTTCCACTTTTCTGCGGCTTGTTTTGTTGTCATTGACATCTTCATCACTTCCTTCTTTAGTTGCTATTATACCCAATTATCGGAATAATAGCAAGCTATTCGGAATAATATAGTGTCTTTTATCGGAACAATACTAATTTGGATTATTTTTATATTCGCACTGATACGATTATCGTTTTCGCCAACAGGAACGTGGATATATCCTGTTTACACATCCCTTAATCCTTTCACAAAAGGTATCAGGCAAAGAATTAAAATAATTCCTAAGATCCCAATCACAATACCTGCCACCATATGGCTCCAAACCATGGTAAGACACATGCCTGCACCTAACAGCAATGCTCCCAAGATACCAATCAGCGTTGCCCCAATTGTTTTGCCTGACAGCCTGATAGGCGTCTTATTTTCCATCCTTCTCCAGACAAATACCATAATAAAAAGAACTGCTATACCAATCGCTCCCATGATAATACCGGGTCTGAATGCATTCCACTCCTGAATCAAAGCCATGCACTCCGGATGCTTGTCTGTTATTCTGTTCTTCTGTCAGCCTTGTTCGGGCTTCTTCTACTGATTCGCCTTCTTTCGTAAGATAAAGATCCACGAATTTATCGGCAATTTTGTTGAAGCCTCCTACTGCAGCTGTTTCTATTTTCTTGTAACTGCCGACTGCACCTGACTCAATTCTCTTGTAACCGTCAACTACTCCTGTCTCAATCTTCTTGCAGCCGCCGACTACTTCTTTAGCAATTTTTTGATTTGCTTTTACTAATTTTGATTTCGCCATTCTCTTATTCTCCAATTCTTTTTATTTTGTCTGTGTTTTATTTGATGATAAGAGAATAGCTTTTTAATATTTGTATCATGTTTGATTTTTGTTTCTGAAATATTAATTTATTATTTGTTATTTTCAAAACATACCGCATACTGCTCCAGAACCAGATTAGTACCAGCTATTATTGCCGATTCTTTTGGTAATCCCGATGGACAGATCCTGATAGCCCTCTCTCTATGACCAAGCATCTGATCCTTCATCAGTTGTTCCATATAGGGAAATATGAAAGCTCCTTTGTATAATAATTCTCCGGATACAAATACGACCCCCACATCCAGGAGATTCATCATCGTAGTTAAAGATGCTGCCAGTAACCTGCATTCCCGCTCAACCACCCAGACAGCGTCTGCTGCTCCTTCTTCATAGGCATCCATAATTTTTTCCCAGCTGGTTAAGGAATTATCTTTTTCCATGGCAGACCGTAAAACATTTGGTATCGCGGCATAGAGTTCCAGACAGCCATGATTCCCGCAGCTGCATCGCTCTCCATCCAAATTAACCGTAGTATGTCCGATTTCACCACAATATCCATGAATACCCTTGTAAGGTTTCCCATTTAAAATCAGTCCCCCTCCAACTCCGGTATCCACAATTAATTCCAGAAAACTTTCTTCTCGGACACCGGCTCCATAATATCGTTCTGCCATCGCCAATGCCTGGGCATTATTTTCTATATAGACAGGACATGCAAATCTTTCCTTAAAATAACTGGCTACCTCTATCTGATGCCAATCCTCAAAATTCGAAGGTTTTAAAATTGTCCCATTTATGCTGTCTAAAGGACCAGGGGCTGTAATACCAACACCAAGCAATCTGTCCACACCTCCGTCTTCTTTCAAAAAATCAAACGCTTTCTGACAAAGACAGTTGAGCATCTGTATTGCCGGAACCCCTTTTTTCTGTGGAAACTTTTCAACCATCAGTATGTCTCCAGAAAAATCGCAAAGTCCGACGCTGCAGATATCCCTGGCAATATTAATGGATAAGATCCTGTATTTTTTAGGATTTAACTTTATCGTTACAGACGTTCTGCCTACTTTCCCCGTAACCAGCTGGTCTTCAATCACAATACCTTCACCCAGCAATGTATCAATTAAAACAGAAATAGCCGCTCTGGTCAGTCCTGTCCGCCTAGATAAATCCGCCCGTGACATAGGCTGCTGCCGAAGAAAATTAATAATACTTCTTTGGTTGCGCAGCTTCATATTATTTGCATTTCCCATGGTAATCCCCTTTTCAAACAATCATTTTGATCATCATAATCTATTTTTCACAATTTGTCAAATCAATTGACAAACTCTATTTCACATGCTATATTTCATATATAAGAAAGGCAGGTGGTCCACATAGATATAGTCTATTTATGCCCGCGTGCCGCCAAAAAGCGCTTCGGAAAGGTTAGAAAATACCAGTTCCGCGGCCAGCTGACGGAGTCCATACCAGTTTCCCACGCCCATCATTTCGTACATTACCTATCATACACAAAGTGTAATTTAATCAGCAAAACCCAAATTTAGTGTTTTATAACCATATTGGCTCACTATGTTCTTGCTAAATAAAAACTTGAATTGTTCGAAATATATTTGTAACATGAAATTGTACGCTCTAGAGTCTGTTTAAAACACACACCCAAAATGTAAAAGGAGGAACTTTAATCATATGAAATCTATTGGTATTGATATAGGAACAACCACCATTTGTTCCGTTCTGATAGATGCAT
Organism: Robinsoniella sp.; assembly: GCF_034124845.1. Lineage (NCBI taxonomy): Bacteria > Bacillati > Bacillota > Clostridia > Lachnospirales > Lachnospiraceae > Robinsoniella > Robinsoniella sp. The sequence goes on along the minus strand of NZ_JAWYAJ010000070.1, from coordinate 12,042 downwards.
CCAGTAAAACTTTACTGGATGCATCCACACAACCAAATCATTCTGCCCTGCCCGGTGCTCAGTCCTTTGAACGCTTGCAGGATCCCGCTGTCATCCTGAATACCTGCACTGCAATGGTAAATCATTATCTGGAATCCTATTCAGACATTGTCAGCATCGGTATCACAGGGCAGATGCATGGGATACTTTATGTAGATCATCAGGGGCAGGCAGTAAGCCCCCTCTTTACCTGGCAGGATGGAAGAGGTGATGTCGCCACGGAACAGAACTTGACCTACGCAGGCTTTTTATCTTCCAGGACAGAGTATGCTATGGCTGCCGGATTCGGTATGACCACACATTTTTATAATCATCTGAACCGGCTGATTCCCTCTGATGCCGCTTCTCTTTGTACGATTCCCGACTATATCGCAATGCGCCTGGCTAACCGCAGTACCCCTTTAATTCACCAAAGTATGGCTGCCAGTCTTGGAATGTATGAAATAAATCGCAGGCAATTTGATCTTGCAGCAGTTACATCTCTTGGTTTATCAGCAGATATACTGCCGGAAATTGCCTGCGGTGAATGCTATATAGGAAATACAGATTCCGGCATTCCGATCACGGTAGCTCTGGGAGATAATCAGGCGAGTTTTCTGGCATCTGTGAATTTGGAAGATGCCTGTCTGGTAAATGTAGGTACCGGCAGCCAGATTTCTATTATGACACGGACTCCATATCAGTCAACCCAAATCGAATGCAGGCCTTATCTGGGAGACACCTATCTGCTGGCGGGCTCCTCTCTGTGCGGCGGATATTCCTATTCCCTTTTGAAAAATTTCTTCGAAGAAACCCTGGCACAGTTTGGCATCACTCCACAGTTTTCCACATATGAAATCATGAACCGTATGGCTTTTGATGCAGCTGCACACGCTGAAACCTTAAAAGTAGACACCAGATTTTGCGGCACCAGACAGGATGCTTCTATTACTGGCTCCATTCAAAATCTCAAGATAACAAATTTCCATCCCGGCAATTTAGCCCTTGGCATTCTTCAGGGTATCTGCACAGAACTTTATGATTTATATACGCAGTTTCCAGAAGACGTAAAACCTATCAAAACCCTGGTTGGAAGCGGAAACGGAATTCGGATGAATCCATTGCTCCAACAGCTGTTTGCAAGTACATTTAAGGCTGAGCTTGCCATTCCGGACATAAAAGAAGAAGCCGCTTATGGATGCGGCCTCTTAGGTTTAAAATTAAGGTCATAAAATTAACACTCAAGGTAATTCTGGTCTTCTGTATTGTAGCAGAAGACCATTGGCCTATTAATTTCACTCACCTATTCAATAATTTATTTTCACCACAAAATTAGAGATCTTTGGATTTAACATCCCTGCAATTACTGCCGGACGTTCATTCTCGTTTCTCCAAATAAACACTCACCACCAGCAACACAATAAACATCATAACAAGCACCCCACATAAGGTTCCGGCAATAACAACGAAATATTGAAACTTATATATAGCATATAGTATTATAAAAACAAACGTAAAACAGCATATCACATAATTCATAATCTTAATAACTAAATGACTGCTTTTCATAACCAGATATAAATCTCTTTCATCTGCGTTTTCCGCAAGCTCTTCCAATACTCCTTTTTTTGAAAATGCTCTTATTAAATTAACCGCTGAAAGTGCAATAAGCAAAGCACCTGATATCATGAATCGTTGTTCAGAATAGTTGAAATAGGCAGCGAAACATATAATAGCTAAAACTGCTGTTGTGGTACCAATTATAAGACCACGTTTATTTAATACTTTCATTTTCTTTACCCTCCATTTTTGAATTTTCTCTTAGACAGCATAATTCCTCAATGCTTACGCCAAAAATTTCAGAAATATGGAATGCAAGCATAAGAGATGGATTATATTGTTCTTTTTCAATAGAAATAATCGTTCTTGCTGACACATGAACCAAATCTGCAAGCTGTTGTTGTGTTAAACCCATACTCGTTCGTAATTCTTTAACTCTGGTCTTCATACAACACCCCTTTTCAATGTGAAGTATACTTCTTATGAAGTTAACTTCATATTATACCAGAAAATTGCATTTGTCAATACAAACATGAAGTCAACTTCACACAAAAACAGCCTGAATGATTTTCACCACCCAGGCTGTTTCTTTTATCTTTTCCTTCTCCATGGTGACGGGCAACCCGAATGAGTACATCTGTTTTTCCATCCAATGGATATACACAGCACCGCAATCACCAGCAGACTGATCATTCCAATCAGAACAACCAGATAACTTTCTGTCAAATCAAATATAAAGCCATAAGCCGGGATCAGAATTATGGATGCAATAGGTGCGCCCATGGACACCTTTGCAAATATTTTTTCATAGTCTCTCTGCCCATAAAACTTGATCGTCAGAATTGGTGCTAAAACCATGATTGACGAACTGATCAGACCATGCAGAAATGTGGATAAGCTAAAAATTAAAAATCCGCTTCCACTTAATAAAAATCCTGCAATTGCAATAAAACCAATTCCAATTATTCCATAACACGTCTTGAGGCTGCCAATTTTATCACTAATTATACCAATTGCAATGGATCCAACGGCACTGCCGATAGAAGCATATGCCAATGCATTACCTGTTTCCCTGGTACTATAGCCCAGCAGAGAACCGTAAGTGGGAATATGCTGTGTAAAAACCCCAATTCCAGTGATTGCAATCATAAAAAACAACAGCAGATAAAACGAAGTGGACCGAAGCGCTTCCTTTTCTGATATATCCAGATCCAATGTATGTGCAATCCGCTCTGTATCATAAACCCGCTCCGCTTCATGAACCTGCTCTGATGCACCTCTTTCATCAGTCTGGCTTCCGCTTCCGAACGGCTCCAGTTTTATATCTTCCGGTCTGTTTTTAAGTAGTATCAGTGCAGTTAATACAACCACTATAAAAGCTGCTCCTCCTATATAAATATAACCGGTCCGCCAGCCCCTGATAGAAATAATGTTGGATGTAACAGGCTGAAAAACTGCACCGAACAGCCCGACGAACGCCATTTGGATTCCCATCATCATTCCCGCGTTTTTTGCAAACCACCGATTAATGAGAATCGGTCCTAACAGACTTACCAGAATTGTGGCTCCCATTGCATAGGGAATTGCCAACAGATACCATCCATATACCGCATTCATAAATCCCATTCCAGCAAAAGAAAGCGCCTGCAGAACGGCACCTGCAATTGCCACAATACGGATATCATATTTATTAATTAGTTTTCCTGCAAATGGAAGCCATAAGACCATAACAATTGAAGTAATGCTAAAGTAAATGGACAGGGAGCCCATTCCCACTCCTATTTCCTGTGAAACGGGAAACAGAAACAACCCTGATGTCATATTAATCCCACCCCCGGCAAATCCCCGGATCATAATAACTCCAAGCAGAATCAGCCATGCATAATGTAATTTATTTCTTTTCATTGGCTACAGCACTATACGGCACACCTTTTTTTAATCCTTCTATATATAAGCAATATCAGATTTTTACCGAATGCCGATATTCTCCTTTATCTATTTTCATAAATAAGTGTCTGCCTTTCTCCCTTTTTTATTCGCTTTATATAATTGTAAATTGCTGAACATCACTGCAATAAGATAAGCTATTTAACTTAATAGGTATCTTTCAATCAGCGGAAACACCCCATCAGAATCGCATAAAATACAAGATTATACGAATACTAATCAGGATTATAAAGATTAGGATGGTGAATCAGGTATGAATAAGCTGGAAAATAAAACAGCACTTATAACATCGGCAACAAAGGGAATCGGTCTTGCCTGTGCCTTAAAACTGGCTGAAAGCGGAGCTACCGTCTATATGGGTGTGCGCCGTGTAGAAGCAACCCAGGAGATATGTGATCAATATAAGTCCAAAGGCTATAAAATGTTTCCTGTCTTCTTTGATGCCACCGACAAGGCAAGTTATGCAACCATGGTGGAAGAAACCGTGAAACAGACCGGCAGGATCGATATATTAATCAATAATTTCGGTGTGGGAAAGCCCTCAGAGGATTTGGACCTGGTAAACGGAAATGAGGAGGCTTTTTTCGAGATACTGGACTTGAACTTAGGCAGTGTTTACCGTATAACCAAACTGGTCATCCCACATATGATTCAGGGCGGCGGCGGTTCCGTAGTAAACATCTCTTCTATCGGCGGTATGATCCCTGATATCACCAGAATAGGCTATGGTGTGTCCAAAGCAGCAGTGAATAACATCACCCAGCAGATCGCCATGCAGTACGCACGCCAGAATATCCGCTGCAACGCCGTCTTGCCCGGTCTTACAGCTACAGATGCAGCATTGAAAAATATGCCGGAAGCATTTATTAAATCTTTTTTGTCCCATGTACCGTTAAACAGAATGGCTTCTCCGGAAGATATCGCCAACGCCGCACTGTTTTTTTCCAGTGATGATTCTTCTTACATCACAGGACATATTTTGGATGTTGCCGGGGGATATGGAATCGGCACCCCTCAGTATGCTGATGTAATCCGGTCTGCGGACAAATAAGCAGCCAGCTCCGTAATTTCTTTTGCAAAGGATCACAGTCCAATTATTGGCTTAACAAAAATACCATAACATCCCAATTTATGTGCTAATTGCCCCACAATTCAATGGATGGGATCCACTTCATCTGCTGAATAAGGCATAAATATCACGCAAATTGGGATAACTCCCCAAAATCGCAAACAGGCATTTCCTATTCTCCTAATTCAGCAAAATAAATATTCCCAATTTACTCTTTTCGGTTTATAATTCTTAATATAGTGTCTGATTTTTATAATTCCATTCCAATTTAAGCAAAAAACATTAAAATATTGTCATTATTAACATCACGTTTTGCAAGGAACTCGCATGTAAGACGAGACGTTTCGAAAGGAACTCACATGTAAGACGAGACTTCAAAAGGACGTTTCGAAAGGAGGCAGCACAATGAAAAACAATCCTGTCAACAGTGAAATTTTTCGGGAACAGGTCACACATGGTAATCAGGATTTTCAGTTACAGCTTTATAAAGACATGGAATACCATGAAAAAGGTTTAATCCTTTATAATCACTGGCATGAAGAAGCAGAAATATTTGTTGTTACGGAAGGGGCAATCGAGCTTGTCGTAGACGGTATTTCGATATTTGCAGAGAAAAATACCGTGGTTCTGATTCCGCCCAATCTCCTCCACAGCGCTTACCAATACCAAAATCAAAAATGCCGTTTTACATCCATCGTTTTCCATGCAGATTTTATTGCCAGTAAGAATCCGGACATCATCCAGACACAGCAGCTGGACCCCTTTTTTGACAATACCTTTATCTCCTCCTATGTATTGTCTCATGCGGAGCGGAAAAACGAAACGGTACAGCTGCTTTTAGGGGATCTAATACATAATTATTCCTCTTCCGAACCTTATCGCGAACTTATTATTAAGGGCTGTCTCTATCAGATTTTGTATCATTTGCTGCAAAAGGAGAAAAAGCATAATCTGAAATCGGTCTCTGATTATGTTAACGAAGAGCGGAAAAAGAAAATCCTAAGCTTTATGGAGGCAAACTATCAAAATCCTCTGAATCTGAATGAACTTGCGACAGCTATTTCTCTGAGCAAAGAACAATTCTGCCGTTTTTTTAAACATTCTTTTCGTACAACACCGATTCATTACCTGAACAAATACCGCATTAACCGGTCCATGGATTTATTAAAGGAAACCAGTAAATCTATTATAGAAATCGCAATTGAGGTAGGCTTTGACAGCAGCAATTACTTTTCTGTCTCATTTAAAAAAGCAACCGGAATGACCCCAAGCCAATTTCGTAAAATGACATGATTTTAATAATCTCTGACAGAATCGTAGATGCACTTTCTCTGAAAGAATTATATAATACAAACAAATATAATTTATAGGAGGTCTTATATGTCATTCTTTACTCGTGGAGAAAATTATTTGGAATATCATAATGCCGGTGAAACATTACGGATTATGGCGTGGGGAAAAAACAGCCTGCGCGTGATTTCTGTACCTAACGGTCCGCTGGATCTCTCCAGCAGTGCACTGCTCCCTCAGGAGACAGTACAGACCATCATTACAGCCGGTGAAGACACCGCAGAGATTTCCAACGGAAAAATCTCGGCACTTATTGATACCCGAGGCTGGAACAGTGCTGCTGTTGTAACTTTTTACAACGACAGAAAAGAAGTAATTCTAAAGGAAATAGATGGCGGAGGCGCACTGATTCGCAGAGCGCGGCATTTTAATCCATATGTAGGCGGAGATTACCGCCTGAAAGTTACTTTTGAATCCGATCCTCAGGAAAAGATCTACGGCATGGGACAGTATCAGCAGGACATTCTGGATCTAAAAGGATGTAATCTGGAACTGGCACACCGTAATTCACAGGCATCTGTTCCTTTCTATGTTTCCAGTTTGGGCTATGGATTTTTCTGGCATAATCCGGCGGTAGGCAGTGTATCCTTTGGTAAAAACACAACGGAATGGAGAGCTGACAGTACGAAGAAAATGGATTATTGGATTACCGTTGGTGATAATCCTGCTGAAATAGAATCCCAGTACAGTACCGCAACCGGCAAAGCACCCATGATGCCGGAGTACGGATTAGGTTTTTGGCAATGCAAACTGCGCTATTATAATCAGGAACAGGTTCTGAAAATTGCACGGGAATACCATAAGCGCAAAATACCTGTTGATGTATTTATTATCGATTATTATCACTGGCCCCGCTGCGGCGATTTCCGTTTTGATGAGAATTTCTTCCCGGACCCTGAAGCAATGGTGGAGGAACTCCGGTCTTATGGCATGGAAATAATGGTTTCTGTCTGGCCTCAGGTTGACTGGCGCAGCGAGAATTTTGAGGAGATGCAGCAAAAAGGCCTGCTAGTCAAGACCGATCATGGCATGAATGTCCAGATGAATTTCCAGGGAAATAATGTATTTTACGATGCCACCAACCCAGAAGCCAGAGAATACGTCTGGAATAAATGCAAAGACAATTATAATAAATATGGCATAAAAGCGTTCTGGCTGGATGAAGCTGAACCGGAATTCGGCACCTATGATTATGACAATTACCGGTATTATTGTGGAAGTGTATTACAGCAGGGAAATATCTATCCTAAGGAATACGCCCGTGGCTTTTACGAAGGGCAGAATTCCAATGGCCAGAAAGACATTCTGAACCTTGTTCGCTGTGCCTGGGCAGGCAGCCAGCAATATGCCGCCTTAATCTGGTCGGGAGATATCCACTCTACTTATCAGGACTTTCGTAATCAGATTGTTGCGGGATTGCAGATGGGACTATCCGGAATTCCATGGTGGACTACCGATATCGGCGGTTTTCATGGAGGTAATATACACGATGCGGACTTCCAGGAACTGCTGGTCCGCTGGTTCCAATTCGGTGCTTTCTGTCCTGTAATGAGGCTTCACGGCAACCGCCTTCCACGGGACCCCCTCTATAAAGCAAACGGGGAAGAAACTGAAGGTACCGGTGCAGATAACGAAATCTGGAGCTATGGGGAAGAAAACTACCAGATTATGAAAAAGTTCATCGGAATACGTGAATTGCTCCGGGATTATACCCGAAGCCTGATGGAAGAAGCACATAAAAATGGAGCTCCCGTTATGAGAACGATGTTCTATGAATTTCCAAAGGACACAGTTACCTGGGATCTGAAGACCCAATACATGTACGGTTCCGATATTTTAGTTGCACCTATGGTAGAAGCCCACGCTGTTTCCCGAAAAGTGTATCTGCCGGAAAACAGCAGCTGGACCTGTGCAAGAACCGGCGAGGTTTTCCAGGGCGGACAATGGGTAGATGCAAAAGCAGATATCGATACGCTTCCTGTATTTCTTCGTGACGGCAGACAAAATTACCTGATCAGACAGATTTAAACATTTGTGCACCGCCCGCAAACAAGGCAGTATATGTGCTTTTGTGCATACATACCGCCTTGTTTTGTATCTTATTTTGTATCTTATAGACCTCACACTTCTTCCACCGGAAGTATAATTTCCGTCACCGCCCCAAAGCCATCGTCCATATTAGAAAAATGGATTTGTGCTTTATCTTTATACATCAACCGCAGTCTCTGCACCGCATTTTGAAGTCCTACATGCCTCCTGCCGTCATAGACAATATT
>NZ_JAWYAJ010000070.1:0-3812 GCF_034124845.1 Robinsoniella sp. | reverse complement strand
TCCCAGCACTTCTGGGGGAAATCCTTTTCCGGTGTCGGACAGAGTGACATACATATATTTTCCACCTTCATGTTCTTCCAGAGCCAGATACATGGTGATTTCAATATGCTGATCCAGGGAAACCGCATGGATGACTGCGTTTTCCACCAGCGTCTGCAGCAGAAGTGCAGGAAGAAGGCAGGCACTCACGTCATCATCCTGTATTACCTCGAAGGCAAAAGCCCCGTCTCCATACCGAAGTTTCTGTATGCGTATATAATTCAGAACGTGCTTTAGTTCCTCTGAAACCGTCCGCTTAGAAGACGCATCCCGAAAAATATATCGCATATAATCTGAGAGCATTCCGGTAATGGTAACAATTCTGGATTCTTTTGCTTCCTCGGCTATTCCATGGATAATGCTCAGGCAATTGAGGAAAAAATGAGGATTGATCTGCTCCTGAACGTAATCCAGTTCGATTTTCTGCCGCTCCAGTTCCTTTTCATAAATCTCAATTTTCAGCTGCTTGATTTTTCGTAAGAGCCCTTTGAACTCATTGCTCGCCTGTTCCAGTTCAATAATATTGTTGGTTCCGTTTTCATTGATCCACTGTTCCTCTTCTGTCCGCTTAAGCCCATCGATAAACTGCCTCATGGGAACTAAAATTCTGCGGTAATAATTATACGCTCCAAATAAAAGACCTGCTGCAATCAGGACTGCAAAAATTGTAAGAAACATCTGCATCTGAATTACATTCTCCAATATGCCATGCTCCGGATAAATAATCATGTATATCCTTCCGCTGTATCCGATTTTATAACTGTACAGTTCTTTCTGATCTTGAGCCATTGACTTTTGAATCAGTTCATCATAGTCATATTTCTGAGAATCTTTCACTGTCATAATAGCTCCATCCGGTTTTTGTATAAACGGAATGACCTGATACCCCTTTGTCTTCTGAGTCAGATTGTGAAAAATCCATTCCACAGGAATCAGACAGCCGGATGCCACGCCGTCTACGTAGCATAACCCTGCGATATAGTCCTTCTCCCCATCATTAAAATAAGTCCATTTTGCAATATTTTTATCCTTGTCCGCTTTCAGAAAAGACAGCAGGCGCCTGATCTTTTCACTTTTCTGGCTGGAACGATAGTAAATTCCGGTATCCAGAATCAACAGGTCTGACTGGCTGTCATATACATAGAAGTTACTGGCTTCCGCATATCTGATTTTCAGAATCTGATTCTGCTCCATCACATTCAGAAGCAGACTATAGTACTGTCCGTCTGTAGGTCCGATGTCAGATGGAATCTGTGCAATATCCAGTTCACGGCTCATCCGCGTTATCTGTTCCGCATGAATCTGTTCGATATCCCGGTTGATCTGCGTCACATAAAGCTCCGCCGTATCCTTAATATATTGGTAAGCCAGTGTCCTTGCCTGCTCCATCCCCCGGAACATAATCACCAGAACAGCCAGCAGAAGCAAGACCACCGGAACCAGAATCCGCATCGTCATTTTTGCAAAACTTCCCCGTTTTTTATAAAAAATTAATTTCGTTATTTTCATGAAATGTTCTCCATTTATATTGAAGCGCGCAGATGGCTGTAGTGTATCAAACACGCAAAACAGCACTTAGCAGCAACTCTCAAATGTTCCTGCTAAGTACTTCATCAAATTATTTTTCGAATTTTCTCAAAGTTATTTTCAAAGCATGTTTGAAATTTCATCTTCCTGACTGTCGTGCTTTACACTTTGTGGAAGAATCAGCCTTTATTTGCGTCTTGGTAAGCCTGAAATGCGGTATCATGAATCTTCACCAGGTCCTGTAGTCCCATGGTGTCTAATTGCTTCAGATAAGCATCCCACTCATTTTCAATGCCTCCGTCCACTACCCAGTGGGCAAACTGCGCTTCCACATATTTGTAGATATCGGTTCCAATGGTTGTCAGCTGTGTCAGCTCATCTTCCGTATATTTCAGCATGGGCAATCCGATGTTCCGGTCTGTTTTCACATACTGTTCATTGACCTTATCTTCTGCAAGCTTGATTCCGTCTCCCTGATCTTGCGGCAGAATAACTTTGGAATAAAAGTCTTCATTCATATACTTGGGACCAAAATCACGCATGGAATTAGACCAGGCGGAAGTATCCAGTGAACTTCCATCGGTGGGAACCAAAACTTCATAAGTGCCATCATCATTTTTCTTAATCTGATCCGGTATGGAGCCGTAATAAGTCTGCAGTGATACCTCATCATCATAGAATTGATCCGCATACTGAAGCAGTTTCTCCGGATTTTCACAATCCTTTGTCAACACCAGTTCACGGTCTGATACATCCAGAAAACTGGGGGCATATTCTACGTAATGTCCGCCATCAGGCCCCTCCAGTGCAGAAACCACCTCATACTGGTCTGCTACCGGTCCGGCTACGGCATCAGCGGTCCATCCGGTAATCAATCCTACTTTTGCAGACTGAATTTTACTGGTGGCCATAGATGCTTCCTGCGTGAAAAATTCAGGATCCAGTATCCCTTTCTGATACATTTCATTGAGCCACATTATGCCTTCTTTATAATTTTCCTGAGCAGGCATAAATACAGGTTTTCCTTCTGCATCCAGCCCCATATAATTATTATCCCGGCTTACAATGGCAGCAAACGGCGCCATCAGATCACGCATGGTATTACTTGCAACATACTGTCCGGCATTTCCGGTTATACCGATTTCATTTCCCTTATCACCATCTCCATCAGCATCTTCCGCCACAAATTTATAGAGAACCTCTTCCAGTTCCTGATAGGTTTTCGGCATTTCCAGGTTCAGATTCTGCAGCCACTTTTTATTAATATACATGCAGTTTCCATCTACTTTCGGACGCAGCGGAGCTTTTTTGGGAAGGCTGTAAATCTTGCCGTCACGATCGGTTATTCTGGCTTTCAGTTCCGGTTCTTTTTCCAGCACTTTCTTAAGATTCGGCATGTTTTGATCAATCAGATCAGACAATTCCAGAAAATAAGATTTGTTTTGTGCAATGTCTGTATCCTTCAGGCATATATTTCCCCAGAACGCATCCGGCAGCTCCCCGGAAGCCAGCAGCAGTGATTTCTGCTCCTGCCAGTCTGTATCGTAATAAACCTTCCAGTCAATCTTTACATCACCCTTATCTTCCATTTCTTTCATAATCCCCTCATGGAGATAGTCAATGGGCCAGGTATCTGTCCAGCGGACGGTTACGATCTGAAAATCATTTTTCCCACTATCCGCTGACTGTTCGGATTCCCCGGAACCCTCTCCCTGGCATCCTGCCATCATAGAACCTGCAAGAACTGCTGCCAACAACATACACACTACTTTTTTTGCTTTCATACTTTTTCTCCTTTTTCTCTTATCTTTATTCCCGCGGGCAGCGAGCCAGACGGACACGCTGGCACGTCCATTTGGCGACTGCCGCAAGAGTCTGATAATTCCTTCCCGCCATCTGCATGCCCCACTTTGCAGCATATGGCACTATCCTTTCAGTGACCCCAGCATTACCCCTTTGTTGAAATACTTCTGCACAAATGGATACATACACATAATCGGCAGACTGGAAATCACAATAATTGCATATTTGATCAGCTCTGCAGTCTGTTTTGCTTCAACTGCCGCCGCTCCGGTTGTCATGCTGACAATGGTCTGATTGCTGATCAGAATATTTCTTAACACCAGCTGCAATGGCTGGAGATCCGGATTCCGCAGATAAACCAGCGCATTAAAGTAGGAATTCCACTGTCCTACCGCCGCCCACAGGGCGATAACCGCCAATACCGCTTTTGACAGAGGCAGCAC
>NZ_JAWYAJ010000069.1:0-10884 GCF_034124845.1 Robinsoniella sp. | reverse complement strand
CCGAAAAGAGAATCGCAGATCTGATAGAAACCTTTGAATTGTCCGGTTACAAAAAATATCCGGTTTCCTCCTATTCCGGAGGAGTGAGACGCAGGCTGGATATTGCTATGAATATGATTTCTAATCCACGAATCTTATTTTTAGATGAGCCTACCACAGGGATGGATGTAATGTCCAGAAATGCACTGTGGAAGATGCTCTTTTCAATCCGGGAAAAATATGGAACCACCATTTTTCTCACGACCCATTATTTAGAAGAGGCTGAGCAGCTCAGTGATTCCATCTGCATAATCAGGGAGGGAAAAGAATTGATTCAGGGCACACCTGACAGTCTGAAAAATTATTTGTGCCGAAACCTGATTCGTATAACTTTTCAGACTTCAAAAGAAGCAAAGGACTATCTGCCCGTGTTAATGGGGACAGGTATCGCTTTAGACTCAGACAGAAAAGGTCATGTGATTACGCTGAGTGTCAGCAATAAAAGGGAAGCATTTACAGCGCTAAACCAATGGCTTATAAAAGAAAATATATTGTTCGACTCAATTGCAATTGCGGAGCCAAGCCTGGAGGATGTTTTTCTCTCATTTAATGGTTCCCGCAAGAGTGAGGAGGGGATATTATGCTGAATCTGTTATGGAGAAATGTAAAGTGGAGATTTAAAAACCGGTTTACCATTATGATTACCATACTTCAGCCTATGCTATGGCTGGTTTTATACAGCGTGGTTGCCGATTCTACGATGAAAGGAACCGGAATAAAGAATTATACAGCGTTTATTCTGCCGGGAGTGATGTTCCTGGTAACATTTTCATCCTGCAGCAGCGGCGGAATCATGAATTTCCTCATGAAGAATAACGGCAGCTTTTACCGCATTCTGATTTCACCGGTAAGGCGCAGTTCCATTGTACTGGCACAAATGATGGAAGCGGTCTTCGTATCTCTTTTGGAAACTTTTATCTTATGCGTGGTCAGCCTCCTTTTTTCAGTGCGTTTTGAACACGGGATTCCTGGAATTCTGCTCATTGCAGTTCTCGTGTTTCTCACCGCTTTTTTTCTGGCAGGGGTGGCATATACAATCAGTCTGTGCCTGCCAAATGAAGTTATATATGAAACCATCATGACGGCTATTGTTCTTCCGGTTTTCTTCCTGAGTTCCGCACTGTTTCCGGCTGACAATCTTACAGGCGGTCTAAGAATCCTGGTAAATATCAATCCCTTTACGCATGTTATAAATGCAATTCGGTCGTTGATGATAGGAGAATCTTTACCGGCAGAAAGGATACTCCCGGTGCTTCTCCTTTTTATCGGTTTATGCCTCTGCAGTTTTTTAATTGCTATGTGGAAGATGAGGAGGGAGACGGTGAGTTGATTCTCTGCAGTTTATGAATACAAAATGTCCTTCCTCAGCGCCACCCAATTTAAATAAATACTTGATGACAGAGATATCATATTTTGATATAATAGTGAAGACCAATATATGGTAATTTAGAGGCGAATTCAAATGAGAAGCCCAGAGAGCAGGTGCATAATGAGAACGCTTGTATATTCGAATGCCGTTCCGCTGACCGGTTTGTTGTTTCTGTTATATCTGATTAACATTAATTATTTATTTAGTAAAAAACAGAATCGTTTATTCAGAAGTGCAGTCCTTATTAATCTGGGTCTGATTGTCATCACCTCATTGGATTATATATTCAGGTGGCAGGAAGAGCCTTCCATCTGGTATTTGCGGAGAATTACATCTTTTTTAAATTTCTCATGCGGGTCTATCATACCGATGCTGCTGATGAGAATCTTTTATAAAGAGAAATTTAAAAAGATATTTTATATACCATTAATTATAAATGCTGTCGTTTGTTTTTTCAGCATCTTTGTAAATATCGTATTTTATATAGGTACCGATAACAATTATGACCGGGGAATCTTATTTTTCCTCCCTGCTGCAACTACGCTATTCTATCTGGCGCTGATGATCTTTTTTCCCGCACAGAAATATGATCAGGGCAAGAAGACCGAGCAGATCATTATTGCAGCGATCATGGCAACCATTATCCTAAGTATTATTTTGGAAGTAAAATACCGATACTATTGTTTGAATTATGGATTTTCTGCTTTGGGTATTATTATTTATTACATTTCGCAAAATATCAACTTTTTTGCCATTGATTCCTTAACCGGAGCCTATAACCGTCAAATGTTTAATCTGGCAGTCAGCAAAACCCAGAGCAAACAGGATTGCATGTTATGCTTAATTGATATCAATCATTTTAAATATATTAATGACACATTTGGGCATGAAGAAGGAGACAAGGCCTTAGTATTTTTTTCGGAAATCATCATTAAAAATATGAGGAAGATTGCAACCGTCTACCGTACCGGGGGAGATGAGTTTATGCTGGTGGCGAAAAAAGAAAATGAAACTGTGATTCAGGATGCAATTGATAAATCAAAGATGGAATTAAGTGAGCGGAAACTTAGTTTTGCCTACGGCATGACCCATTACCGGGCAGTCAATGATATCCAGGATGCTCTGCGGGAAATAGACAAATTGATGTATGAAAATAAAAAGCTGGCATCAGAACGATAAGCATATAATAAACTTTTAATATAACTTCTTAGCTATTGCACTTTCGCTATAGAATAGTGGTGGGCAATAGCTGCAGAGGTTATATTTTTGCGTAAAATTACTTCTTAATTGCCGGCATCGCTGTTTGATTCTCTTAACATATAATCTACAATCCCGTTTATATGATATTTCATCGTATCAAAACAGGGAACCGGAAGGATCGTATCTGCATACATCAGCGGCAATTCCGTACAACCTAATATAATGCCGTCTATGCTTTCTTCTGAAATCATACGGTGGATAATCTGATCTATTTCTTTTTTTGATTCTTCTTTTACAATGCCAAATTCCAGCTCTCTGGCAATGGTCTGATCAATAAATTCACGTTCTTTTTTAGTTGGTACGATAACCGTTATATCATTTTCGGTAAATATTTTCTTGAAATAGCTTTGCTCCATGGTGAAGGCAGTACCAAGCCAGGCAATTTTTTTCAGTCTCTGTTCCCGGACTGCATGGAACACAGGTTCCACAATACTGAGCATTGGAACAGAGGCTTTTGCCTGCAATGTTTCAAATACTACATGAGGAGTATTGGATGCCAGAATAATGAAATCTGCTCCGGCGGATTCTGCATTATGTACAGCCTGTGACAAATAGCCAGCCAGATTTTCATAGTCCCCATCCAGACAGTATCCTAACATTTTATACATGTTTACCGTTTCAATCGTTAGTTCCGGAAAAAATCCGTGTGTTTCCCTTTTTTGGAACTGTTCCGCTATTTCTTTGTAATACAGCAACGTGGATTCCGGTCCCATGCCGCCGATTATTCCTAATTTTTTCATAACAATATCCAACCCCTTCTGATCAATTATTTTATTCTATTATACATTGTCCGCTGTGAAAAAGACAGCAAAAAATTATGCTGCAAATTTCAGAAATAGTCTTTACACCGAACAAATGTTCTGATATACTTTGGAGTAAGAACCAGAGAATAGAACGTTACATAAAGGAATATTTAATAAGGAAAGGGTGGTTTTTATATGCACAACAAAGATGTTTTTGCAAAATGTCCGACTTATGAGACGGAACATTTTATCCTGAGGAAGATGGAAATCAGTGACAGTAAGGATTTATTTTTATGCTATTCCAACAAAGAGGCTGCACGGCATTTTAACGGGGACAGCTGTAACGATGATTTTTACTATACGGATTATGAAGCTTTTTTAAAATGTATGGAGTACTGGGAGAGCCGGTATGAGGTGCACGATTTTGTACGATTAACCATTGTGGATAAAGAGCGGAAAAAGCCGGTGGGAACAATTGAGATCTGTCCTTCAAAGAAATATTCCGTAGATGATAAGTGGATGGGTATATTGCGGATTGATATTCTCCCGGAATATGAGACAGAAGAAGCATTTGGGGAACTTATGGGTGAAATTTTACTGCATATATATAAGGATTATGGGGTTGATTCCGTTCTGATGAAGGCACGGGACGATGCAGCTGCACGCAGGTCTGTTATGCAGAAACTGTTTTTTGTACCGGCTAAGGAGGAGTGCAATATTTCCTATCTGGATTATTTTATATGTTATCGGTAGACATTCGTTAAAAAGCAGGATATAGTTAATGTATACTGTTTAAAAGGAGAGATACATATGATAATTCTGGTAGCAGATGACGAGCGTTGGATCCGTAAGGGGATTATAAAGATGATTGATCAAAGCCGGTTAGAGGGGGAGACACAGATTCTGGAAGCGGATACGGTTGAAGGTGCGCTTGCATTGTTTTCAGAGCATCGTCCCCAGATTGTGATTTCAGATGTAAAGTTTCCCACAGAAGATGGATGTACCCTATGTGAACGGATATATGCCATAGAAAAGCGGACGAGAATTATTATGATTTCGGGATATGATGAGTTTGAGTATGTGAAACGGGCGCTGTCATACCGGGCGGTTGACTATCTTCTGAAACCGGTGGACAAGCAGGTGTTAAATAATACGATCCATAAGTGTGTGGAGGAATTATCAGCAGAATGGCATAATACCAGCGAAAGGTATAGGGAATCTGCGGACAGGGGACTGCCTTCGTCAGAAGGAAGCAGAGCAGAAGGAGGCAGAACAGATGGAGCCAGATCTGTAGATATTCAGGATGTGATCCGGGATATTGAGGACACCGTTCGAAAGAACTGCAGTGAAAAATATACACTTTCCGGACTGGCTCTAAAATATCATTTAAGTGAGGCATATCTATCCACGGTTTTTAAGAAAACAAACGGACTTTCTCTGACTGCTTTTATTATGCAGGTGAAGGTTGAACGTGCGAAAGAATTAATGATGACAACCCAGGGGAAAATATGGGATATAGCAGCCCAGGTGGGGTATCCGGACCAGCATTATTTTACTAAGGTTTTTAAAAAGGTAACAGGAGAAAGTCCCACAGAATACAAGACAAAGCTGAACAGGGAATTGTATGGAGAAGAGCATGTTTAAGAAGATAAAGAGTAAAATGCACTGGAAGGTCATGTCCAGCTATATCATACTGCTGCTTGTAATGCTGGTGGGAATCTCTACGGCGGTTAACTATTTCAACACGAAGTTTGTGAAACGGCAGATTATAAACTATAATTCTCAGGCAATGGCGAAAGTTACCTATGATCTGGATGCAATATTTAATCGGGTGGCACAGTATGTGGCGAATAGTAATAACCAGCAATTATTTGAGAGTATCTGCTTTTCCGGTGAGGAACCTTACACGTTTCAGACACTGAAAAGCCAGGTCGATTTTGAGATGGATTTAAAAGACAACATCTATATCAATAATCTGGGAAATGTAGTGAATGGTGTTTTAATTTACTATGATAAAGACCACCATGTTTATGTAGGAGATGGAATGTACTTAAACCGTTTTGATGTGAAAGAAGCGGAATGGTATCAACAGTTTGCATCATTGAATAAAAATGATTTTATATATGGTCCGTTAAAAGAAGATTATAAACCTGCGGGTCTCAGCAAATCCGAAGTTCTGCTCTATTTAAAGCGGATACCCAGAAGCTCTAAAGGAATGGAAGATTTCGTTCCGTTTATTATGGTTTCGGTAAAATTTACGGAGATCTCCAGTATTTTCCGGCAGCTGGATTCCCAGGACCGGGGAATTGTAGTGACAGATTATGAGGGAAATGTTATTTACAGCCAGCATATTATAGATGACAGTGCGAAGCAGATTGCAGGAAGGATTGAAAAACCGGAAGCCAAGGCAAAGGATCAGGATTATACTACTATTTCGGATAAAGAATCCTTTATCACCAGTATGTACATACCGAGATACAAGTGGGTGGTAACAACAGTAGATTCTAATAGTGTTTTGTTTGAAAGCGTCCACCATCTTGTACAGACTATTAATCTGATCTTTATATCCTGTGCTGTCTTTGGAATACTGGTTTCGGTATATTTGTCCAAACGTCTGATGATGCCGGTTAAGGTTTTGAATGACTTTATGGATACGATGGAAGAGGAACCGGAAGCCTTTATTAAAGTTACTTCGAATGATGAGATTGGTCATATTGCAAGGCGGTTTAACAATATGAAAAAACGGATTCAGGAAATGGGAGCCAGGATATATCTGTCGGAAGTGCGGGAAAAGCAGGCACAGATCAGTGCTTTGCAGGCGCAGATTAATCCTCACTTTTTATACAATACCCTGGATAATATCTACTGCATCGCTCAGATCGAAGAGATTGATACCATCGCAAATCTTACCCAGAATCTTTCCAACATGATGCGCTATAGCATTAATTGCAAGGAGTCCAGAACTACTTTAGAAGCAGAACTGAATCATGTGAGATCCTATCTGGCGATCATTAATGAGCGTTATGACCATTGCGTAAAGCTGGAAGTACATGCTGCCAAAGAAGATGAGATGCTGGAAACGGTAAAACTCTTGATACAGCCAGTGGTGGAAAATGCATGGGTACATGGAATTCTACCAAAGCCCGGGCATAAGGGTGTAATCGATATCAGCGTGGTCAGAAGAGGGGGTTATGTGGATATTATTGTCTCGGATGATGGAAGGGGAATTGCGAAAGATCAGTTGGAAGAGTTGAATAAATCTCTGAATTCTTTTTCCAGAGAAATTCGAACTCCGGAGAATAAAGGGTTTGGGATTGCTTTAATCAATGTGAATGATAGAATCAAGCTTCTCTATGGCAAGGATTGCGGCATACGGATTGAAAGTGAAGAAGGTATTGCCAGCCGTGTGATTATTACCCAGAAAGACAAGATAGTAAAGTGAATGAATATAGGAAATCGAATTGAAAAGCGAAAATGAGAAGATAGTATGAAAAGTTGCTATTGTTAGCGAAAATGAGAAGATAGTATGAAAAGCTGCTATTGTTAGCGAAAATGAGAAGGTGGTATGGGAAGCTACTAGAGAATCTGAAATGAGAAGATGGTATTAAGAAGCTACTGTGGTAAGCTGAAAAGTTTCAATGATTAGCTGACACGAAAAATAGATATGAACAAAAAGGTGTGTAAATTTTTAATACACACCTTTTTTTTGTGCTTTCATATAAAAATATTACACCAAATACAGAAAAATAATACAAAGATATATAAAAATAAGGCTGATATAATAATTTTAACGTACAAGATGTACAAAAGGAGGAAAGAAAAGTGCAGAAAAAAAGAAACTGGATTAAAATAATCAAACCTTACTTGTTTTTGATTCCAATCTACATTTTTCTGGTTACATTTAAATACATTCCCTTTGGAATGGCGATTGAAAAGTCGTTTTTTAATTGGAACGGCGGTAACCTGAATGTTTTTGTGGGGCTGGATAACTACATTGCTGCGTTTAAAGACAGTGTGTTTTTGGGATCATTGGTCACGGTATTGAAAGTAATGATCGCATATATTTTGATCGTTGTGTCGATTCCGCTTCTGGCTGCAGAGTTGCTGTTTGCTGTTAAATCTGTTAAAAAGCAGTATGTTATACGGACGGCATTTACCTTTCCTATGGTAATCCCGGGGGTAGTAATCATCCTGTTATGGAAATGGATTCTGGCTGGAGATAACGGAGTTTTAAACATTCTGCTTCATAACATCGGGCTATCGAATCTGGCAAGCCCCTGGCTTGGAGACACGAAGACGGCACTTGGTTCTATTATTGCAATCGGATTTCCCTGGCTTGGGATGTCCATGCTGGGAGGGATGCAGTTCCTGATTTATTTCGGAGCATTGCAGTCGATCTCCAGGGATGTATTTGAAGCTTCCAGAATTGATGGAGCAAATATTTTACAGCGGTTTATTAAAGTGGATCTGCCGTTAGTATCCGGGCAGCTGAAGCTTATGATTACATTGGCAATCATCAATTCCCTGCAGATTTTTGAATCGATTTATATTCTGACAAAGGGAGGACCTGTGACCTCTACGATGGTTCCGGCAGTTTATTTATATGAACAGGGCTTTACATATAAAAAGATGGGGTATTCATCTGCCATTGGTATCATCTTATTTATTATCATCATGATTCTGACTGTTTTAAATAACAAATTCCTAAAGAGCGAAGACTTATCAGAATAGAAGGAGAGACGTATGAAGATATTTGCGAAAATTTCAGGCAGAGTAATACTTGGGTTATTGCTGCTCCTGACTTTATCACCGTTTTATCTGTTAGTAATCAATGCATTTAAACCTCAGAAAGAAATAATTATGAATCCATTTATGCTCGCAGCACAGTGGAGGTTCGTAAATTTTGAAAAAGCCTTTTCCCAGGTGGCAAGGCCAATGATGAACTCCTTTGTGGTTACCTTTGCAGTCATAATTCTGACCATTATACTTTCCGTATAGGCAGCCTATGCGTATGTCCGATTCACATTTAAATGTACCAGGGTACTGTAATAAGGTATTATAGCTATGCTGATGATTCCGGGTTTTGTAATGCTGATCCCTCAGTTTATCCAGATATCGGAACTGAAATTGTATAATACATACTGGGGGCTGATCTTACCGCCTACCGCCTATAGTGTTGCCATGGGGACATTTCTCACCAGAGGCTCCATGGAAGGATTGCCCAAAAGTTTATTTGAAGCGGCCGAGATAGAAGGAGCAGGAGATATGGCAATTTTAATGAAGGTGGCAGCACCACTTTCAAAGCCTATCATAGCAACGATGACGATTATGACGGGATTATCTGCCTGGAATAACTATCTTTGGCCCCTGGTAGCGGCGACAGGAGAGAAGACCCAGCAGATTGCAGTTGCTTTGACAAAAATGGTAACTTCTGTAAATGACGGCAACGGGGTGTTATTTTCAGGGTATATCATTGCTTCCATGCCGCTGATCATCCTGTTCTGCTTTGCCAGTAAATCTTTTGTAGCAGGCTTGACGCAGGGATCTGTGAAAGGCTGATAAGTATATAAATACATTCATATATGTGTTAAAAAGAAACAGTTGTTGAGATTATAAACAATAGACGATGATCTGAACATAATGAAAGCAGAGAATAGGGTCGGTCCAATTGGACCAGACTTTATATAAAAGGAGGAAATGAAAATGAAGAAAAAAATAATTGCAGTTCTCTTAAGCGGGGCAATGGCGGCTGGAATGCTGGCTGGATGTGGAGCAGGTGGCGGTGACAAAGCAACCGATAAAGCAACTGGCGGGGCAAAAGATACCCAGGCAGGAAGTGAGGCAAACCAGGCGGAAGAATCCAAAAAAGAGGATACGGGAGACGGAGAAAAGAAAGCAGACAGCGGGGAAAATGTGACGTTAAAGTTTGTGCAGGATCTGGGAACGGACGAAAAGGCAAACCAGCTTACCCAGGATATAATCAAAGCTTTCACAGATGAGACCGGCATACAGGTAGAGTTCGAGTCCATACCTACGGGAGACTACCGAACCTGGCTGACAACGCAATTCTCCGCAGGAGAAGGACCGGATGTGTATACGGATATTCTGTATAATATCACTTCGGATTATGACAGCGGCTGGCTGTATAATTTTAAGGATCTCTACGACACCGAAAGTGCATACGATCCCGGAAAGCCGTGGAGAGAGACCCTTCCTGATTCCATATTAGAAAGAATGGAACTTCCGGATAATGTGGTGCCGGGATATCCCTCATCCACCAGTGTTGTCCGCATCTTCTGTAACATGGACCTTTTTGAAAAAGCCGGAGTGAAGAAACCGGAGACATGGGCGGAATTTATGGACGCCTGTAAAAAACTCAAAGATTCCGGAACGATTCCCTTTGGGTTCCCAAATGCCACAATCGGAGACCTCTCCTGGCTTTGGTTTAACAACTCTGTATCCAGTCAGCTGGATGAGGGGCTGGTAAAGGAGCTGGACGAGTCCGGCAATGGCTATATTGAGTTAGGAGAAATCGCAAAAGGATTTGATGAGGGAAAAATTGACTTTACAAGTCCCCAGCTGGTAAAAGGATTCGATATGATGAAGGAGTTTTCTCAGTACTGGACCAGCGACTATAATGGTCTGGACCAGAAATCAGCACTGGATATGTTCATGAGGGGTGAAGTTGCAATGGTGCAGGCACTTTCCACAAATCTCAGCCAGATTCAGGATGCGGTGGGAGATGATTTTAAATACGAAGTTATGCCGGTTCCGGTTATTACAAAAGATACATCCGAATATGCAATGGGCAAATCCGTAATTCTGGGCGGACAGCCGGATATCATTTATGCAATAAATAAAAACCTGGAAGGGGATAGTGCCCGGTTAGAAGCAGCGATTAAATTCGTTCAGTATATGTCATCACCGGACATCCAGAAAAAATTTGCTGACGGCATCTGCAGAATCCCCCTGGCAAATACCACCAAACTTCCGGATAGCTTAAGTGGATTTATTATTACGGAAGAACCTTTACGCATGGCTTACTATACAGGAATTAATGAAAAACTGCGCACTTATTTCCACCGGGCAGGACAGCAGTATCTGGAAGGCGGACTGTCAACGGAAGAATTTGGGAAAATGGTCAATGATTCTTATAAGGAAGTACTGGAGGAAGTGAAAGCAGAAAATGGCTGGTCCGCAGAAAATAATTATGGAATTGCTAAGGAGTAGGTGCATTTTAAACGGAAAAGGAGAGAACTAAATGAAAAATCCAAAGAAACGTCCAAACTTGATCTACATTCTTGCTGATGATATGGGCTATGGAGATATCTCTGCTTACAACGAAAATTGTCCGTTTCAGACTCCCAATTTAGACAGACTGTGTGAAAACGGTATCCGTTTTACAGATGCCCATGCATCCTCCGCAGTCTGCACTCCCTCCAGATACAGTATTTTAACGGGGCGCTATAACTG
>NZ_JAWYAJ010000068.1:0-5662 GCF_034124845.1 Robinsoniella sp. | reverse complement strand
ATCTGAGCGAATAGCTACGCCTTCTCCTTTGATTCCATAAACTCCAGTGGGAATGATAGAATCTCTAACAGATACATTTTGAGTTTCTACTTGTGTCGGATTCGGTGCAGCTAAAACTGTAGTGCCAGGTACTAAAAGTGTTAACATTGATAAAACTGCAATAGTGCGTTTGATCATAAATATGACCTCCTTTGATATATTATATACTTTTTGGTTACATTCGGAGTATACCACACTCAAAGAAAATAACATTCCCCATTGACTAACTAATACCTTTTTTCGTCTAAGATGCATTTAACTACACAAAGCGTCTTTTACCAGCTAAACCCAAAAAACGCAACTCTCAAAACAGACCATTATTAATCGGCTTTATATACTTTAATACCGTAACTTCCAATAAAATCACTGCACTCTGCAGCTACTGTATAGGAATCATTTTTATCCAAAGTAAAAAACGTTTCAAGAGCTGTTGCTTTTGCCAATTCATATACTTCATTACCCGTTGAATCTAATAAAACAATATCTAAATCACCATTTTTAATGTTAGACCTAAGTGAAAATTTAATTCGGCCGCCTGCCTTGCCTGAGAATGAGACGCTGGAAGCAATCGTTGTCTTCTCCTTATAATTACGATTGATATTACCCAGCAATTCCGGACGAAAATACAGATAACCGCTAATTACTATGGCTATAACGATGATCGCAATGATTCCTATTCCTATTACACTTTTCTTTTTCATTATTACCCCTTTTGATATTAAATTTTATATAGACATGATACTAATTTAACAGTATCTCTCTCCCACAAATTTAATTAACAGATGCAAACATACTACCGCTTAACCTTAAACGTCAATATCTCATAAGGCGCTATCTCTATCTGAAAGCTACTTTCATTTACAGCCTCCAGCCTTTCTTCTTCCTCCAGAAGATTGCACCTGTAAATCTCCTTCATCTTCTCTGGGAATTCCACTGTCATTTTTGTTCTCCGGTTGTAGCATTCATACATGCGGACTACCAGATCTTCACTGTCTTCCGCAGGTTTTACGGCTTCTACCATGACATTCTCGGCTGATACAGACACAGTGCTGTACTTTTTCGCCAGGCTTCCGCCTTCCAGCTTCTTTACATTTGCAGTCATGGACTGGTTCAGCTGGTATGCCTGTCTGGGTACATTTCCCTGCCGCCAGCCATCCTGATGGGGATATAGGGAGTATGTAAAAAAGTGCTCTTCCTGATCCGCCTGTGGATTGGGATATATACCGGATTTGATCAGGGTAAATCCTACCGTTCCATCCTGTACATGGACTCCGTATTTACAATCATTCAGAAAGCCGATACCGTATCCGTCTTCTGAGATATCCATCCATTTCTGATAGCAGACTTCAAATCTTGCCTGATCCCAGGAAGTATTTTTAACCAGATCCCGTTTGATATTTCCATACTGGATTTCAAAGGTTCCTTCTTTGCTGTGTATTTCCACCGGGAACAGTGCTTTCAGCAAGGTCTGGCTCTCCTTCCAGTCCACTCTGGTCTTTATATCAATTCTCTTCGTATGGGAATACAGGTAAATCGTCTGTTCAATTACAGAATCCTGATACTTCCATTCCAGATCAATCGCATAGCGCAGGGGACCTTTTTCACTGACTTCCATGCGGATCAAATGATCCACTTCCCAGCTTCTCTCCTGATAGTAGTCATAGATATTCCAACCATCAAAATCATGGGGTTTGTCCTCATATGCCATAAGTACATTTGCCCGGTGTCCTGCCTGCAATAATTCCCGCCCTTCTTCTTTGTCATAAATAGAGGTAAACTGCCCTTTATCATTGAAGCAAAGGTGATACCACTTTGTTTCCACTTCACCATTTACCATGACGAACTCTGTAAATTGATTTGCCTGTGCCGCATTTTGCTCCGTAATATCTTGTTTTAATACCTGCGACGACTTTTTGTCTTCTGCCATTTCTTCAACCGGTTCAAACACACAGTACCCCTTGGCAGGTACATCCGGTGCCAGAAATATCCTGGAACCGTCACTGTTTTCCTGGATAGCAGATGCGGTGCCGCCGGCTTGAAAACCGTTTACATTCCGGCTTACCGTTTCCGGCACTTCCAGAATATCCGTATTTAGAAAACTATTCGGATTAAACACGGCTATGATTCCTGTATCTCCTGCAATCTGATCCGTTATTGCCTGAAGCAGTTTTGCTTCCAGGGCAAGGAGTTTTTCGCTGAGTATTCCATATTCCCGTCTGGAATCCTCATATACTTCCGCAACGGAAGAACCGGGGAGAATATCGTGAAATTGATTCCGCATTAGAATTTCCCAGCATTCAAGGAGCGTTTCCCTGTCATTTGGAATGGATAGGAGTGAATTAGCCATAACCGACCATAACTCACTTCTGCCCAGCAGAAATTCTGATTTCCGGTTGGATCTTTTATTTCTACCCATGGAAGTATAGACGCCTCTGTGGTATTCCAGATACAGTTCACCATACCACTGGGGCATTTTCTTTTTCTCTTTTACTTCCTGCTCCAGCTCCTGGAAGAACTCTAATGCGGTGGACTGTCTGGTTCTGGGGCATCCGGGAATGCCAAGAGCAAGTCTTCTCTGGGTTTCCAGCATTTCCCGGGTAGGACCGCCTCCTCCATCTCCATATCCATAAGACAGCAGTATCTGACTGTTCAGTTCCTTTTGCTGATACCTCTGCCACGCCCCCTTTATCTGGGCTGGTGTAACATAACCGTTATAATTTGTTGTAAATGCAGAATAGTGTTCATTATTGGTCTTCACGCTGCGGGTTGGCGAAGAATAGTCCCTGGCACAGATAAAATGTGTCAGCACCTTTGTGCCGTCAATCCCTTCCCAGTAAAACGTATCGTAGGGAATCTGGTTTGTCTCATTCCAGCTTATTTTCGTAGTCATAAAATAATCCAGTCCGCATTTTCTCATGATCTGGGGCAAGGAGGCAGAGTATCCGAATACATCCGGCAGCCACAGTATATGGTTTTTCTTTCCGAACTCTTTTTCAAAAAAACGAATGCCGTACAGACACTGCCGTACAAGGGATTCTCCGTTGGGTATATTACAGTCTGGTTCTACAAACATCCCGCCTTCTACTTCCCATCTGCCCTCCGCCACTCTTTGGCAGATCTTTTCATATACATCCGGAGCATCTTCCTTTACATACTGATAAAGCTGAGGCTGGCTGGACATAAAGATATATTCCGGATACCGTTCCATCAGTTCCAGTACCGTAGAAAAACTTCTGACCGCCTTATCCCGGGTCACATCCAGCGTCCAGAGCCATGCGATATCAATATGGGTATGTCCCACACAGTGAACCACAGGGCTAACCCCTCCGTTACAGTTTTGATACAGTTCCTCCATCATGCAGGCTCTGGCTGCTTTTATACCCCTGTGAAAATCCGATGAATGAGGTTTTCTGAGATCCAGAAGTCCACATGCTGATTCCAGGGCAGTGATAATCTGCCGATAGTTCTCCTCATCCTTTTCCAGAAGGCACGCCACCTGATATGCAACCCGAAGGTCATAGTACAGCTCCTCTACTTCTTTATCTACTTCCCGGATTTCCCCACGAAGTAAAATCGGACGATTCTGGTATTTCGTATAGCTTCTTAATTCCAGATCAAATACTTCCTCTTTCCCACCGTTTTCCGTCAAAACCGCCGTTCTGTGGTTTACATCCATCCCCTGAATCCGTTTCTGATTGACAAATAACTGAAACTGGGGGTTTATGGCATCCCATTCTCCTTCCCTCCCGGTAGACAGACAGAACTCCACATATTTTCCCGCAAAGCAATCCGGCAGAATAATTTTATGGCGAAGAACAGAATGCACACCGTCTTCCCATTTCTTATCCACATCAAAATTCTCCAGCAGAACCGTATTGCAGTACCGCATTTCCCCCAAATCTTCTAATAATTTCCCCAGTCGTTCTTCTCTGAAATCCATATACTTCCTCCTGTTTATAATAAGTTTTTGCAGTGCTGATTATTGATGCCACATAAAGTAAAGAAACCCATAACCTGATCTGCAATGGCTTCCTTTACTTATTCCTTAAAACTCACTCCCGTCACTTCCACCGGATTGATGGACATCTCTTCTAAATTAGAAGCCACAATCATCCAGATACGCACACAAGCTGTTTTCATGTTGTCAAATTCCGTTTGTTTCTGATAGGCTTCTTCGAAAATGTTCTGTACAATGTCCAGCATTCTGTCACCGTCATACTGAAGCATTGCCTGTACCAGTTCATTTTCTTTCTTCTGGATATTCAGATACGTTTTCCGCTCTTTCCCCATATCCTCACGATATTGTATCATAAACTCTCCCGGCATATAAGGTCTGCACCGCAGCGCCTGCAATGCCTCTCGATAAGATTGCCTTATCTCTTCCATCCGCTCTTTTAACTCTCCCAGTGACACCGTAATATAGAAACCCAGTTCATCCTTAATTTCCTGATAAAGCCTGTGCAAAACCTCTCTGTATTCCTTTTCTTCCTGTCCCTGTTCCATGAGAATCACCACAAAGCGGGTGCCATTGTCCCGAAAAACCGCCTCCTGAGACGACAGTGCCAGTATATTTCTGATGGACTCTTCTATAGATTCTTCCAGACAGCGCCTTTCCTCCACCGAATGCTGTGTCAAAAGGAAAAAATCATCTACCGAAATCAACAAAACCCGGTAGCATGGACCAGCGAACCCTAGCCCCAGCTTACGAAGCTGCTCCGTCACTTCTTCCTTTCTCGCCTGATCCGTCAGCTTTTCACTGATTAAAGCATTCAACAGCCTGCTGCGCACATAATCATAATTTTCCTCCACAAAAGTCTGCTGAAATATTTCCCGTTCCTCCCGCGCCTTTTCTTTTTCTATTTCCTTCTTCAATTTCACCACGGTCTCCAGCAGCTCATCCGCATTAATCGGTTTCAGAAGATATTCAAAAACCCCAATCTGCAATGCCTGTTTTGCATAAGAAAAGTCATCATAACCGCTTAGAATTACAATTTTCATCCAAGGAAAAGCACTTCGTATCCGCTTGGATAAGGACAGCCCGTCTTCTCTCGGCATACGAATATCCGTTAAAATAATATCCGGCTGTAATTCTTTTGCTAACTCAAAACCGGTGATACCGTTAGCTGCCTCTCCGCAGATCTGAAATCCTTCTTTTTCCCAATCCAGGGAAAGAATAATGCCTTTCCGAACAATAAAATCATCTTCCACAACCAGTATTTTCATAATTTTTTATCCTTTCGGTCCGTTCAAAAACAGATTACCCGCAAATCCCCATTACCCAATGTGACGTTACGGATGCTTTCTATCTCTGCATGTTCATATAAATTTACTATAAATCAATCATATCATATTTGCAATATAAACATCCGTATCACAGCCACGCTTGTCTTTTTGTGCTGTGCTTCTTCGCACCTTGATAATTGAATAGACTTTGCACAGCATATATGGTAAAATCATTACATATGTTAATCATATAAGGAGTGGATAAAATGGATAACAATCTTAAAGAGATATTGATATCAATTCAATCTGGGATTATTAATCTACAAAATGATATGACGGAAGTAAAAACAAGCTTGAAAAAGATTGAATTAACCATAGAACTTGAAACAAACAAGAAAAT